>NZ_JBSGTR010000007.1:0-153336 GCF_053607505.1 Rhodococcus sp. NPDC055112 | reverse complement strand
CTGTGGCGGCAGAAGGAACAGTTCAGCGACGGCGTCGGCTACGGCTGGATCGACGGGCTCAAGGACCACGCCGAAGCGGTGGTCACCGACGCCGAACTCGCGTCCGCCGCGACCGTGTTCCCGCACAACACGCCGGAAACCAAGGAGGCCTACCTCTACCGGCGGATCTTCGCCCAGCACTTCCCCGGCGAGGCCTGCGCGGCCACCGTGCCTGGCGGCAAGTCCATCGCCTGCTCCACCCCCGCCGCACTCGAGTGGGACCCCGAGTTCGCCGCGATGGCCGACCCCTCCGGCCGCGCCGTCCAGGGCGTCCACGAACAGGCACTCGCGCGGTAACCAACAGGGTCGAGGCGCCGGTTGCGGTGACAGCGGTGTCGCCGTTGCGGGCATCGCGGCAACCAATCTCGTCCGCCCCGGATCGGTGCGGCGGCCGGGGTTGGGCAGGGTGGGGGAGTCTCGGCATCCCGGGTCGCTCGGGTGCTGGGTCCCGCTCTGAGGGACGTCTGGGGCCGCCCCGAACGCTGGACCCGACGCGGAGCTGGCGGTTCACGTATCTTGTCACTCTGGATCGCACTATGCGATGGTCAGGTCGAATGGTGCCGGGGGGGATCGGCGTGGCTTTGACTCGATAGCTTCGGAGTACGTTTTGTCGGATTTCCCTCGGTCGGTCGCCGCCATCGCGGCGGCCCGCCCCGACCTGGTCGTCGTTCGGGTCGACGATGTGTCGGTGACCTATCGGGAGCTCGATGAGCGACTCCAGATGCTGGCAGGACCACTCGGGGCCAGGGGGCTGGATCCCGAGGCCATTGTCTCGGTGACACTGTCAGGGCTGGCGCCGATGGTCGTCGCGGCCGAGGGCGGCCTCGGCGCGGTCCTGGACACCATCGAGCGGGACGCCAAGGCGCTGGAGGCCCCGCCGGCACGGAGCACCCTTGCGGATCTGTTCGACGAGCAGGTGGCGCGGACCCCGGATTCGGTCGCGCTGGTGTTCGAGGGTCACGCGCTGACGTACGCCGAGTTCGATGCCAGGGCCAATCGGCTGGCACGCCGTCTCATCGCCGACGGGGTCGGTCCGGACACCGTGGTCGCGCTGGCCATCCGTCGGTCGATCGACCTGCTGGTCGCCGTGTACGCCGTCGTCAAGGCCGGAGGTGCCTACCTTCCCCTCGATCCGGACCACCCGGCCGAGCGCACGGCACACGTGCTCGAGACCGCAGCGCCGGTGGCCGTACTCACCACCGGCGGTGACGGTGCGGCACTGCCACCCGGATCATCGGCTGTACTCCTCGAGCAACTGGACCTCGGCGGGTTCTCGGATGCGCCGGTGACCGATGTGGATCGGTTGGCTCCGCTGGTGCCGTCGAACACGGCCTATGTGATCTTCACATCGGGTTCGACGGGTATGCCGAAGGGCGTGGCCGTCAGCCATGAGGCGATCGTGAATCGTCTGTTGTGGATGCAGGACGAGTACGGCCTGGCGGTCGACGATGTGGTGCTGCAGAAAACTCCGGCGACCTTCGATGTGTCGGTGTGGGAGTTGTTCTGGCCGTTGCAGGTTGGTGCGCGATTGGTGATCGCGACACCGGGTGGTCATCGGGATCCGGCGTACCTGGCGCGGGTGATCGCCACCGAGTCGGTGACGGCCGCGCATTTCGTGCCGTCGATGTTGGCGGTGTTCGCGGCAGAGCCGGGTGTGGACGCTTGTGGTTCGCTTCGGCGGGTGTTCGCCTCGGGTGAGGCCTTGCCTGCGCAGACCGCCGCGAGCCTGCGCGGCGTTCTGCCGTCGACGCGGTTGCACAATCTGTACGGGCCGACGGAGGCCGCGGTGGACGTGACGTTCCACGAGGTCACCGAGGCCGATGAGGTGTCGGTGCCGATCGGTGTGCCGGTGTGGAACACGCAGGTGTTCGTGCTCGACGCGAGGTTGCATCCGGTGCCGGTGGGGGTGCCGGGTGAGTTGTATCTGGCCGGTGTGCAGCTGGCCCGCGGGTATGTGGGCAGGGGCGGGCTGTCGGCGGAGCGGTTCGTGGCGAATCCGTACGGCGGTTCGGGTGAGCGGATGTACCGCACCGGCGATCTGGTGCGCTCCAACGCGGCCGGTGAGCTGGAATATCTGGGGCGCAACGATTTTCAGGTGAAGCTGCGCGGTCTGCGGATCGAGCTCGGCGAGATCGAGTCCGCGATGCTTGCGCATCCGTCGGTGGCACAGGCCGTCGCGGTGGTCCGGGAGGATGTCCCGGGGAACCAGCAGCTGATCGGATACACGGTCGCCGCCGCCGAGCTGTCGGTCGACGGTGACGAGCTGCGCGCCTTCCTGGGGCGTTCACTGCCCGAATACATGGTGCCGATCACCGTGCTGACGCTCGCCGAGCTGCCGATCACGGTGCACGGCAAGCTCGATCGGAAGTCGCTGCCGAGGCCGGACTTCGAATCCACCCCCGATGGGCACGGCGAGCCGTCGACCCCGGCCGAGGTGGTGGTCGCGCGGATCTTCGGCGAGATCCTCGGGGTCGAACGGGTGGCGGCCCAGGACTCCTTCTTCGATCACGGTGGCAACTCGCTGTCCGCCGCACGGGTGGTGGCTCGCGTCAACGCGGCGCTCGGCTCCGACGTGAGCCTGCGAGAGGTGTTCGACGTGCCGACCGTTGCGGGGCTCGCCGCGCTCGCGTCGGTCCGGGCCGACGGTGCGCGCCGTCGCCCCGAGCTGGTGGCAGGACCACGCCCGGAGCGGATTCCGCTGTCCCTCGCGCAGGCCAGGATGTGGTTCATCAACCAGTTCGACACGTCATCGCCCGCATACAACCTCCCACTCGGGATCCGCCTGGCCGGAGAACTCGACCACGAGGCGCTGCGGATCTCGGTGCACAGCGTGTTGGGCAGGCACGAATCGCTGCGCACGGTGTTCCCGGACGACGGCGAGGGGCCCCGACAGATGGTGGTCCCGGTTGCGGGGGTCGACACGGATCTCCGTCCGATTCGGGTAGTGGACGAGGCGGACCTGCGCGGCAGGCTCATCGAGGAGGCGTCCGCCGGATTCGACGTGACGATCGAGCCGCCGGTCCGGGTGCGTCTGTTCGAGCTGGGCCGGGGCGAGCACGTGCTTTTGTTCCTGCTCCACCACATCGCGGCCGACGGCGCCTCGATGGCGCCCCTCGCGCGCGAGGTGGTGGCCGCCTATACGAGCGCGGCGGCGGGCGGCCGACACGACCCGGATCCGCTCCCGGTGCAGTATGCGGACTATTCGCTTTGGCAGCGCGAGCTGCTCGGCAGCGAGGAGGACCCGGAATCCCTGCTCTCACGGCAGGTCCGGTATTGGCTCGACGAGCTGTCCGGCATCCCCGACCTGTTGCCGCTTCCCACCGACCGCCCACGCCCTGCCGCTGCCTCGCTCGAGGGTGGGCGGGTCGAGTTCGATATCGGACGGGACCTGCACCGCCGCCTGTCGGCGCTGTCCCGCGAGCACGAGGCGACCCTGTTCACCACCCTGCACGCGGCCTTCGCGCTGTTGCTGTCGAAGGTCTCGGGCACCGACGACATCGTCATCGGCACGCCGACCGCGGGCCGCGGGGAGCACGTACTCGACGACCTGGTCGGCATGTTCGTCAACACGCTCGCCCTGCGAACCGTTCTGGACCAGTCGGTGTCGTTCGCCGAGTTGCTCCGCAGCACAAGGGAATCGGATATCGGTGCGCTGGCACATGCGGAGGTGCCCTTCGAACGACTGGTGGAGGTACTCGCACCGGGGCGATCCACCGCGCACTCGCCGATCTTCCAGGTCGTGCTCGTGCTGGAGAATGCCGAGCCCGTGGTCCTGGAGTTGCCCGGACTGGTGGTGAGCGAGGTCGATCCCGGCATCGCGTACGCGAAATACGATCTGCAGCTCTGGCTGGGGGAGCGCGCCGACCGATCGGGGATCGCGGGCACCTTCATCTACGCCACGGACCTGTTCGACGAGTCGACCGCGCGCATCCTCGCCGCACGGTTCCTCCTGCTGCTCCACGCGGTGGCGCAGGATCCATCGGTCCCGATCGGTGACGTCGAGGTGATGGACGCCCGTGAGCGCGCCGCGCTGTGTCCGGTCGCGGGCCGGGCCGCAGAGCCACCCGTCCTCCTCGCCGAGCTGTTGGCGGCGGCCGTCACCGAGCCGACGGCGCCCGCACTCGAGTTCGGCTCTCGCACCGTCGACTACGGCGAGCTCGACGCCCGCTCGAACGCCCTGGCGCGCCTGCTGATCGCGCGCGGCGTCGGGCCGGAGTCGTTCGTCGCGGTCGCCCTGCCCCGATCGGTCGAGTCGATGTTGGCACTCTGGGCGGTGGCCAAGACCGGCGCAGCCGTCGTGCCGATGGACCCGGCCTACCCCTTCGACCGACTCGGGCACATGCTCACCGATTCGGGGGCTGCGGTCGGCCTCACCACGGCCGCGCACGTTGCCGGGCTACCGGACGCGGGTTGGGTGACGCTCGACGACGACGCCGTCGTGTTGGAGTGGGCGACGCTCTCGACGGCGCCGGTCGGTGACCGGGACAGGCGCGGTGTCATGCACCCGGCCCAGCCGGCGTACATGATCTACACCTCCGGCTCGACCGGGGTGCCCAAGGGCGTGGTGGTCACGCACGAGGGAATCGCGGGCTTCGCACTCGAGCAGCGACAGCGGTACTCGGTGACTGCCACCTCGCGGGTGCTGCATTCCTCGTCACCGAGTTTCGATGCGTCGATCCTCGAGATCCTGATGGCGACGGCGGCGGGCGCGGCACTGGTGATCGTGCCCCCGAACGTGTACGGAGGCGGTGAGCTGGCGGACATCATCGATTGCCAGCGGGTCACGCATGCCTTCATCACCCCGTCCGCCGCAACCGCGCTCGCGCCCGACGGTCTCGATTCGCTGCGGGTGGTCGTGATGGGTGGCGAGGCGCTGAGCGCGGACCTGGTGGCTCGATGGGGTGCGGATCGGGGCCTGTACAACGCGTACGGACCGACCGAGATGACCGTCATGGTGTCGGCCAGCGCCGCGCTCGCCCCCGGCGGTGCGCCGACGATCGGCGGCCCGATCCGCGGCGTGACCGCGATGGTGCTCGATCGGCGGCTTCGCCCGGTGCCGGTCGGGGTGGTCGGCGAACTGTACGTCGCTGGTCCTGCGATGGCGCGCGGCTATCACAACCGATCGGGTCTGACCGCGGATCGCTTTGTGGCGAACCCGTTCTCGGCGACCGGTGCGCGGATGTACCGGACCGGCGACATGGTGCGGTGGCTCGCCCCCGCGACAGGGGGTAGACCGTCGGATCTGGAGCTCGAGTACGTGGGGCGCGGCGACTTCCAGGTGAAGATCCGTGGCTTCCGCATCGAACTCGGTGAGGTCGACGCGGCGTTGACCGCGCACCCGTCGGTGGACTTCGCGGTGACGGTGGGCCGGACCGCCCCGTCGGGGGCGACGGTGCTGGCCGCGTACGTGGTGGCCACGGCGGGAGAGTCGGCGGACGCCGACGAGTTGACCGCGTTCGCCGCCAGGTCCCTGCCCGCGCACATGGTGCCGTCGGTGGTGACGGTGCTGGACGGGATCCCGCTGACGGTGAACGGGAAGCTCGACCGCGGTGCGCTGCCAACGCCGGAGTTTGTGTCGACGGCCTTCCGTGCGCCGTCGACGCCGGTCGAGGAGATCGTCGCAGGGACGATCTCGGAGGTGCTCGGCATTCCTCGAGTCGGGTTGGACGACAACTTCTTCGACCTCGGCGGGAACTCGCTGATCGCGACGCGGGTGGCGGCGCGTCTCGGTTCCGCGCTGGGCGTGACGGTTCCGGTTCGGTTGTTGTTCGAGTCCCCGACGGTGGCGGCGCTCGCGGTGCGGGTCGAACGGGACTCCGGGGCGGCGCGAGCGGTGCTGGTGGCCGGTGAGCGGCCGGATCGCATTCCGCTGTCCGCGGCACAGCAGCGGATGTGGTTCCTGAACCGGTTCGATCCGGAGTCGGCCGTGAACAACATCCCGGTCGTCGTGCGGTTGTCGGGTGCGCTCGACGTGACCGCATTGCGCGCCGCGGTCCGCGACGTGTTCGAGCGGCACGAGTCGTTGCGCACGATGTATCCGGAGTCGATCGACGGTCCGGCGCAGGTGATCGTCCCCGCGGCATGGGTGGTCCCGGATCTGGTCCCTGTCGAGGTGTCGGCGGGCGACCTGCCCGATCGGGTAGCCGACGTGGTCACGGCGGGCTTCGACGTGGTGGCCGAGGTGCCGGTGCGGATGGCCCTGCTCCGGGTCGCAGGCGTGGAGCATGCGGAACGCCCTGGAGACGCCGCGGCCGAGCATGCGCTGGCGATCGTGGTGCATCACATCAGTGCTGACGGCTTCTCGATGGGACCGCTGACGCGCGATGTCATGACGGCCTATGCCGCGCGGGCCAGGGGAGCGGCACCGGTGTGGTCGCCGCTGGCCGTGCAGTACGCGGACTTCGCGTTGTGGCAGCGGGAGGTTCTCGGCGACGAGTCCGATGCCTCCTCGCTGGCGGCGCGGCAGCTCGGGTACTGGCGCGGCGCGTTGTCCGGGCTGCCCGCGCAGCTGGATCTACCGTCGGATCGTTCGCGTCCGGCGGTCCGGACGCAGGCGGGCGCACGGGTGGACATCCCCATCAGCGAGCGCACCCGCGGCGTACTTTCCGATTGGGCCGCAGAGTACAACGCCTCGCTGTTCATGGCGCTGCACGCGGGCCTCGCGGTGCTGTTGAGCAGGCTCAGCGGCACCTCCGACATCGCGGTGGGCACACCGGTGGCCGGCCGCGGCGAGGCAGCGCTGGACGATCTGGTCGGCATGTTCGTCAACACCCTGGTGCTGCGGACACCGGTCGAGGGGGCGGAATCGTCGACGGAACTGCTGGCGCGCGTGCGTGAATCGGATCTGGGGGCGTTCGGGCACGCGGAGATGCCGTTCGAGCGTGTGGTGGAGGTGCTCAATCCGGAACGGTCCATGTCGAGGCACCCCCTCTTCCAGGTGATGCTGTCCTACCAGAACATCGAGCAGCCGGACCTGGAGCTGCCGGGTCTGCACGTCTCGGGGGTCGACGCGCCGGTCGAGGTGGCGAAGTTCGACCTACAGGTGACGGTCGCGGAACAGGCAGGCGTAGGAGGACTGTCGGTTTCCTTCGTCTACGCGACGGACCTGTTCGACCGGTCGACCGTGGACGGTTTCGCGCGCCATTTCGTCCGGATCCTGGACGCGATGGCGGCCGACCCGCGGTGCCCGGTCGGCGACATCGACCTCGTCGGCGAGGCGGGTCGCGAGGTGCTCCTGGGCGGGTGGAACGCCACCGCGCATCCGGTGGTGCCGCAGACACTGGTCGATCTCTTCGACGGGCAGGTGGCGCGGACGCCGGATGCGGTCGCGCTGGTGTTCCAGGGCCAGGCGCTGACCTATGCCGAGTTCGATGCTCGGGTCAATCGTCTTGCGCGACATCTGATTTCTATTGGTGTGGGGCCGGAATCGTTGGTTGCGTTGGCGATGCGTCGATCGATTGATTTGTTGGTCGGTGTGTATGCGGTGGTCAAGGCGGGTGGCGCGTATGTGCCGGTGGATCCGGATCAGCCGGCGGATCGTATCGGGAACATTCTTGATACCGCGGCGCCTGCGTGTGTTTTGTCGACGTCGCGTGATGAGTTCGCGGCTGCGGGGGACAGCTCTGTCGTTTTGATCGATGCGGTGGATCTGGGGGCGTTCTCGGGTGCGCCGGTGTCGGATGTGGATCGGTTGGCGCCGTTGGTGTCGGAGAACACGGCGTATGTGATCTTCACGTCGGGTTCGACGGGTCGGCCGAAGGGTGTGGCGGTTTCGCATGCGGCGATCGTGAATCGTCTGGTGTGGATGCAGGGCGAGTATGGGCTGACTGCTGATGATGTGGTGTTGCAGAAGACTCCGGTGACGTTCGATGTGTCGGTGTGGGAGTTGTTCTGGCCGTTGCAGGTTGGTGCTCGGATGGTGATTGCGGTGCCGGATGGTCATCGGGATCCGGTGTATCTGGCTCGGGTGATCGTGGAGGAGTTGGTGTCGACGGCGCATTTTGTGCCGTCGATGTTGGCGGTGTTTGTGGCGGAGCCGTCGGTGGTGGAGGCGTTGTCGTTGCGGCGGGTGTTCGCTTCGGGTGAGGCGTTGCCTGCGCAGACGGCGGCGTTGTTGCGTGGTGTGTTGCCGGGTGCGCGGTTGCATAATTTATATGGGCCGACGGAGGCCGCGGTGGATGTGACCTTCCATGAGGTGACTGCGGCGGATGAGGTGTCGGTGCCGATTGGTGCGCCGGTGTGGAACACGCAGGTGTTTGTGTTGGATTCGCGGTTGCGTCCGGTGCCGGTGGGTGTGCCGGGTGAGTTGTACCTGGCGGGTGTGCAGCTTGCGAGGGGGTATGTGGGTCGTAGTGATCTGACGTCGGATCGGTTTGTGGCGAATCCGTATGGCGGTTCGGGTGCGCGGATGTACCGGACCGGCGACCTGGTGACGTGGCGTCCGGACGGCGAGCTGACGTATCTGGGGCGCAACGATTTTCAGGTCAAGTTGCGTGGTCTGCGGATCGAGCTGGGTGAGATCGAGGCCGCCCTGCTCGCGCTCGACGGGATCGAGCAGGCAGTGGCCGTGGTCCGGGGGGACGGCCATGGACATCAGCAACTGGTCGGATACGTGGTCGGCGACCCGGCGTTCGATTCGGACGTCGCCCGCACTTCCCTCGGCCGCGCGCTCCCGGATTACATGGTTCCGAGCGTGTTCGTGACGCTGGAGGAGTTGCCGCTGAACGCGTCGGGCAAGCTTCACCGCTCGGCATTGCCCGCGCCGGAGCCCGTCGCCCGGGAGTATCGCGCACCGGTATCCGCGACGGAGGTCGCGATCGCAGAGGTGCTGGCCGAGGTGCTCGGTGTCGGCCGGGTCGGGTTGGACGACAACTTCTTCGAGCTCGGCGGCAACTCGCTGATCGCCACCGGCGTGGTGGCTCGGCTTTCATCGCGGCTCGGGTCCGAGGTTCGCGTCCAGTGGATGTTCTCCGACCCGACCCCGGCGGGGCTCGCCGATCGGATCGACTCGGGTACGGGCGCCGACGCGGACGTCGAGGCGTCGTTCGAGGTCCTGCTCCCGATCCGGGTCGGTGGATCCGAGCCGCCCCTCTTCTGTGTTCACCCGATCGGCGGGCTGTCGTGGGCGTTCGCCGGCCTGGCCCGACACCTCGAGTCCGACCGCGGAATCTACGGCCTGCAGTCGCCCGCGCTCGGGAGCTCCGGCGGGGCGCCGGATTCGATCGGAGAATGGGCCGACAGGTACGTGCGCGAGATCCGCTCGGTTCAGCCGGAGGGGCCCTATCACCTGTTGGGATGGTCGCTCGGTGGCGTGATCGCGCAGGCGATGGCGGTCCAATTGCAGGCAGAGGGTGAGGATGTCGCGCTACTGGCGATGATGGACAGCTTTGCCGATCACGAGGCCGCGCCCGCACGGTCGGTCCTCGATGACCCCACTCAGGGCGAGCTACTCGGCGGCCTTGTCCCGGAGGGGATCCGCATCGACGACCGGGCACAGGCCGTCGAATCAGTGCTGGAGTCCCTGGCGCTGCTGGCCGCGCATCAGCCGAAGTCGTTCTCGGGTGATGTCGTGTACTTCACCGCGGTGCGGGAGGACAGGAGTGGGTCGCTCGGGGCATCGACCTGGCGGTCGGCGGTGGACGGCGCGATCCACAACCATCCGGTGGAATCGACGCACTGGGGGATGGCCTCGCCCGAGGCCCTGGCCGTGATCGCCCGGATCCTCGACGACTGGTGGACCGGCGCGGAGGCGGTGACCCGCTAGCGCTCGGTGACGACGACCCCGTCAGTCCCAGATCCCCGCTTCTTCGAGGTGCTTGATCAGGCGTTGCGCCCCGTCGAGGAAATGCTCCCGGGATTCTTGCCCGGCCTCGTCCGCGTTGCCCGCGGCCATCGCGGCGATGAGCCGGTCGTGGCTCGCGATGGCGGCAGCACCCCAGCCGTGGTCCGCCGAGTAGAAGTGCACCGGCGTATACCGGGTCGCGTTGAGCAGGAACCGGGAGAGCTTGGCGGAACCCGCCAACCGGTTGAGCACCCGATGGAAGCCGAACTCGAGGTCCTCGATCCGAGCCGCATCCGAATCCTCCACGGCACGTGCCAGTTTCGCATTGATGCTGCGGAGCTCGTCGAGGGTCTCCTGGTCGATGGCGGCGGTGGCCCTCGAGGTCAGCTCCTCGGCGATCTGCCCCTGCAGCCAGAAGACGTCGTTGATGTCCCCCCGGCTGAGGGCGGCGACGACGTACCCGCGGTGCGGCACCAGCTCCACGAGACCCTCGCTGCGCAGTGTCAGCAGGGCCTCGCGGACAGGGGTGACGCTGACCCCGAGCTCGGCGGCGGTCTCGTCGAGACGGATGAACTCGCCCGGCCGCACCCCGCCCGACATGATGAGGTTGCGGACGTGCACCGCGACGTCATCGGAGAGCTGGGGGCGGCGACGGAGCGCGCGCGCCTCCTTGGGGCGGGGTGTGGCGGACGAGGTCATCGAGTCTCCTTCTGACGGCAATCAGCTTAAACGCCCGCCAGTGGCTACAGGCCGTACGTCTTGCCGATGATGTCGCGCTGGATCTCACTGGTGCCGCCGAAGATGGTGGACACCAGTGCCCCGCGGACATGCTTCTCCATGTCGAACTCGGTGGCGTAGCCGTACCCGCCCATCATCTGCATGCCCTCGAGGGCGACGCGCTTGGCGGTCTCCGTCGCCTTCAGCTTGGCCATCGAGGCCTCCCGGGCGAGGACCTTGTCCGGGTTGGCATCCGCCTCGCGCGCGACGTTGTAGACGAGCAGCTTGGTGCATTCGATCTCGGTGGCGAGGTCGGCCATCCGGTGCCGCAGTGACTGGAAGCTGCCGATCGGCCGGCCGAACTGCTTGCGCTGGGTGATGTACCCGAGGGTGTCGTCGAAGGCCCGCTCCGCGGTCCCCAGGATCATCGCGGCAAGGATCAGCCGTTCGAAGTTCAGCCCGGTCATCAGCTGGCGCCAGCCGTTCCCCACCTCGCCGACCACCGCGTCCTCGGGGAGCACGCAGTCGGTGAAGTAGAGGTCGTTCGTCTCCTTCTGGCCGCCCATCAGCTCGATCGGGCTGATCTTCAGGCCGTCGGTGCGTGCAGGCACGTGGAACATGGTCATTCCCTCGTGCTTGTTCTCGCCGCGGCTCGTACGCGCGACGAGAAGGATGTTCTCCGAGATGTGGGCGTTGGAGCACCATGTCTTCTGACCGTTGACCAGCCAGCCGTCCGAGGTCCGCTCGGCCTTGGTGCTCAGGTTCCCGACATCGGAGCCGGCCTCGGGCTCGGACATCGAGATCGACTGGGACGCACCGCGGACGATGCCGCGCAGCACATCGTCCTTCTGCTCTGGGGTGCCGAACTTGGCGTATGCCCCGCCGGTGATGAGCGTCGGCCCGATCGCGCCGATCGGCAACATCCCGCGGTGGGTCTGCTCGAGCAGGATGCACATGTCGACCATGGTCGCGTCGGAGCCGCCGAATTCCTCGGGGATGGTCAGCCCGAGCCAGCCCAGCTCGGCCATCTTCTCGTATACGCCCTGGTTGTGATTGTGTGCGCCGTGATCGGTCAACTGATCGCGCTTCTCGCGCGTACCGGCCTCGCGCTTGCAGAAGTCCGTGACGGACTTGGCGAATGCCGTCTGTTCCGTGGTGAATTCAACGCTCATCTTCGTTTGGCTCCCGCTGGTCGTGTGGGCGCACGGTGCGCGCCGGGGGATCAGTGTCGATGTGGTCTTGTCGGCGGGCCTGCCGCCGCCTAATGTGATCTACACAACAGTACATCACATCAAATATATTTGATGTGAAGTATCTTCACTGATCGGCGACGGAGGGAACTGTCCATGCCACAGCAGGCGGCCAAGAAGCGCGAGCGCACCGAGACGGCAGGGTCTCCCGCGGGAGCGGGGGTGGTGGAGTCGCTCGATCCGCGCACCGACGAGCTCATCGCCAGCTACCCGGTCGCGGATGCGGACGAGGTTGCGAGGGTCGTCGAACGTGCCCGCCCCGCCGCGCGTTGGTGGGAGTCGCTGGGCTTCGACGGGCGCAAGCGATGGCTGCTGGACTGGAAGACGGCGATCGCGTCCGACGCGCAGGCCCTGGCCGCTGTGATCTCCCGCGAGACCGGGAAACCGCCGGGCGACGCCCTGCTCGAGGTGATGCTCACCGTCGAGCACCTGGACTGGGCTGCCCGCAACGCCGCCAAGGTGCTCGGCAAGAAGAGGGTGCCCGCCGGGTTGGTGAGCGCCAATCAGGAGGCGACCGTCCGGTACCAGCCGCTCGGCGTGGTGGGGGTGATCGGACCGTGGAACTATCCGCTGTACACGCCGATGGGTTCGATCTCGTACGCACTGGCGGCGGGCAACGCGGTGGTCTTCAAGCCGAGTGAACTGACGCCGGGTGTCGCGGTGTGGATCGCCGACAAGTGGCAGGCCCTCGTCCCCAACCAGCCCGTGCTGCAGGTGATCACGGGTGACGGCGGTACCGGGACCGCGCTCTGCAGGGCCGGGGTCGACAAGGTCGCGTTCACGGGTTCGACGCCGACAGCCAAAAAGGTGATGGCCTTGTGCGCGGAGACCCTGACCCCGATGGTCGCGGAGTGCGGTGGCAAGGACGCGATGCTGGTGGACGCAGATGCGGATCTGGAGGAGGCGTCGAATTTCGCCGTCTTCGGTGCCATGGGCAACGCGGGCCAGACCTGCGTCGGCGTGGAACGGATCTACGTGGCGGACGGGGTGTTCGACACCTTCGTGCAGAAGGTCACCGAGAAGGCCAAGCGGCTGCGTCCCGGCGGCGCCCCGGACTCCTCTTATGGGCCGATGACGATGGCACGGCAGTCGGAGGTGGTGCGCGGGCAGATCGACGACGCCATCGCCAGGGGCGGTCGCGCGGTGCTCGGCGGCCCGGAGTCGATCCGCGGGCCCTTCGTCGAACCGGTCATCCTCGTAGATGTTCCGGAGGACAGCAGCGCCGTCCGTGAGGAGACCTTCGGGCCGACGGTGGTGATCAACCGGGTAGCGGACCTGGACGAGGGGATCGCTGCGGCCAATGCCTCCAAGTACGGACTCGGTGCGTCGATCTTCACAGGTGATCGCAGGCGGGCGCTGGCGGCGGCGGAGCGGTTGCGAGCCGGAGTGGTCACGATCAACTCGGTGCTCGGATTCGCGGGCGTGGCTGCGCTCCCGTTCGGCGGGGTGGGGGAGTCGGGCTTCGGCCGGATCCACGGCGCCGACGGACTGCGCGAGTTCAGCCGCGCCAAGTCGGTGGCCCGGCAGAAGTACCGGGCGCCGTTGAATCTGCTTTCGATGGAACGCAAACCCCGAGACATGAAGATCGCCGCGTGGTTGCTCAAGACGCGGCACGGCCGGAGCTGAGAGGGCACCATGTTGCTGGTGAACGAGAACACGTCCCGACCGCGCGGCAGGTACGGCTGGCTCCATCGGATCGAGCAGCTCGACCCGGTATCGGACAACCACGAGATCCACAGGATCACAGCCGGTTTCGAGTTTCCGTGGGACTACCAGCGCGCGCTCGAGTTCGCCCTCTTCCGGACCTACTGCGTGCCCACGATCTCCGCGCTGCTGCGTAGGACCGGGGAGTTCGAGAAGCGGCCGCAGAAGCGCTATGACGACACCGCGCTGCTGATGGCCGAACTCGTCGAGCACGGCTACGACTCGCCGCGCGGCACCGAGTCGCTGCGAATGGTCAACCGGATGCACGCGAAGTACGACATCGACAATTCGGACATGCTGTACGTGCTGAGCACCTTCGCCTTCGATCCGCTGGACTGGATCGACCGCTACGGCTGGCGCCCACTGCACCCGAAGGAACGGCTCGCCTCCTTCCACTTCTACCGGGAGGTCGGACTGCGGATGGGCATCAAGGACATCCCGGAGGACTTTCAGGAGTTCTACCGGTTCAAGATCGACTACGAGGCCGAGCGCTTCCGGTACACCGAGGACAATCACCTGATCGGCGTCTACACCCGGGACCTGTTCTGTGCGTGGTTCCCCCGTCCGCTTCGGCCCGCCGTGCGGCAGGGGGTGTACGCGATGCTGGATCAGCAGATGCGCTCCGCCTTCGGGTTCCCGGCCGCGCCTGCCTGGATGACGGGCGTCGCGCAGCGCGGATTGGTTGCCCGGTCCAGGGCTGTCCGACTGCTGCCGCCGCGCAGGAGGTCGAAGGCCGCAAGGGACCCGCACAACCGGACCTATCCCGGATACCCGGTGGGCTACCAGCCGAGCGATCTCGGAGTGGATCAGAACCACGGTCGGGGCTGATCGGGGAACGCGCGTCGTCCCGCGCTGCGGGAGCCTCGATGCGCGGGACGTAGTGTCAAACGGTACCGTCTCGCCGGCAGGGGTCGACGAACGGGGAGTTACGTGCTGCAGGTCGATCCGCGGGATGCGGTGTTCCTCTATGTGGAGCGTCCCGTCGCCTGGCAGACCTTTCTGTCCGCCTATGCCTTCGTTCCCGACGGTTCGCGGGCTCGCCCGGCCGACCGCCGGGAGATCACCCGGTGGATCGCCGACCGCGCTCGCGGGATCGCTGTGCTGCGGCAACGACTGGTCCGCGTCCCGTTCGACCTCGACCATCCGTACTGGGTCGACGATCCCGAGCACTCCGTCGAGGATCACCTCTTCTTCCACGACGGCTCGGGATGGGAGGAGCTGCGCGAATGGATGGCGCTGCTCGTGCAGCAGCCGATGGATCGGTCCAAGCCGCTGTGGGAACTCCACGTCGTCACCGGGGTAAGCGGTATCCCCGGCGTCACAGGGGACGCAACGGTCACCGTGATGAAGTTCCATCACTCGATGGCGGACGGCGAGCTCAGCACCGCCATCTCCAGGGCGCTGTTCGGCGCGGGCCCGGTCCCGGACATTCGCCCCGGCGCACCTGTCGCCGCACTGCGGACACCGGTCCCTGCCGGTCTGTTCACCTCTGCCGTCCTGGCGTGCCCGCGCAGGGTCGGCGAGCTCGTCGCCGGCCTGCGAGGGTTCCGCGCGACGCGCCACCGACTACTGGTCGAACGCGAGGAAGGCAGGCACACCCTGCCCGTCGCGAAGCGGCCGCGGACCGTGCTCAACCAGCCGCTGGGCCCCGACAGGGTGTTCGACGTGGCGTTCCTGCCGCTCGACGAGTTGCGGGAGATGAAGGCCGCGCTCGGCGAGGTCACCGTCAACGACCTCGTGCTGGCGGTCATCGCGGGCGCGCTGTGGAGGTACCTCCGCGAGGTCGGCGGCCTCCCGGAGGGTTCATTGGCCGCCGCGGTTCCGATGTCCATCCGCCACACCCGCGTATCCGAGTCACGAAATCAGTTCCTCACGATGGCGGTGAACCTGCACACCGCCACGGTCGATCCGATCGCGCGGGTCCGCGCGATCCATCGGTCGGTCCTGGAGGAGCGCGAGCGGCTGAGCATTCCGGCCGAGGCCGAGGCGGCTTCCTGCGATGTCGTCGGCGTCGTACCCGGATGGGCGATTCGAGCCGCGTTGCGGATCGGGTACGGGCGACCGAAGCGACGATCGGAGACGATTCACTACGTGAACACCCTGGTCAGCAGCGTGCGCAGCGGCAGTGCGGACCTGCGCCTGTGCGATGCGACCGTCGTTGCCGGATTCGGTCTCGCGCCGCTCGTCGGTTTGGGTGGGGTGGCGCACGCCGTCGGCTCGGTGGGTAACTCCCTCACGGTCAACATCACCGCCGATCCGCTGCAGTTGGCCGACATCCGCCGCTATCGCGAGCTCCTGCTCGAGTCGTTCGACACGCTAAGGGACCAAACCGACCTCCGACGCGCTTCGTCTGTACGGTTGGACGTCGGGAGCGTCGCCTCGGGGTGAGCGGCGCGTATTGGGGACGGGGCGGTACATGGAGCAGATGCATCCGAGAGACACCGTATTTCTCTACGTGGAGAAGGAACAGGCCAAGCAGGCCACGATGACCGCGTATGCCTTTGTGGCCGAACGGGATTCGGATCGACATCCGGATCCCGCGGAGATCACCCGGTGGATCGACGATCGCGCAGGTGGGATGGAGATCCTGCGACAGCGGGTGGTCCGCGTGCCGCTGGACCTCGACCATCCGTACTGGGCGGAGGATCCGGGGTTCTCCGTCGACAATCACCTCGTCTTCCACACGGCCGAGCGCTGGGAGGACGTGCGCACGCTGCTGGCCGACCTGCTGCAGAGCCCGATGGACGAGTCGAGGCCGCCATGGGAACTACACGTGGTCTCCGGTGTCCGCGGGATCGACGGCATCGCGGGCGAGGCCACAGTGGCGGCACTGAAGGTGCATCACGCGGCGGCGGACGGCATGTTGAGCGCCACGATCGCGCGCCGCCTCTTCGCGGCGGAGCCGGGCGAGCAGGACGTGCTCGACGCCGCGGACGCGGACGCGCCGGCCTCGGCGCCGCCATCGCAGGTCGGAATGCTGGCGCGGGCGCTCGGATCGACCCCGCGGAATCTGGGTCGGCTCGCGCAGGAGCTCGTCAGGGCGCGCTCGGCGCAGCGTGCACTGCAACTCGGAAGCGATCTGGGGTTGTACCGGACGCCCACCGCCGTTCGCCCGCGCACGACACTCAACCAGCCGTTGGGTCCCGACCGGGTTTTCAACGCCGCGATACTCCCGCTCGGGGGCCTGCGCGCGATGAAGGCAAGGCTCGGCGAGGTCACCGTCAACGATCTGGTGCTCGCCGTGATCGGCAGGGCGATGCGGAATTACCT
Organism: Rhodococcus sp. NPDC055112; assembly: GCF_053607505.1. NCBI lineage: Bacteria > Bacillati > Actinomycetota > Actinomycetes > Mycobacteriales > Nocardiaceae > Rhodococcus > Rhodococcus sp. NPDC055112. The sequence goes on along the minus strand of NZ_JBSGTR010000007.1, from coordinate 136,575 downwards.
GCATGCGGCCGGCGAGGTGCCTGCCGGTTCGCTGGGTGCGGGCGTTCCGATGTCGACCCGCTCGACGGTGGAGGCGACGTCGCGAAACCGGTTCGTGACCATGTACGTGGATCTGCACACCGAGACCGAGGACCCGGTCGAGCGAGTGCGGGAGATCCACGATTCGGTTCTCGAGGAACGGATCCGCACGACCACTCCTGCGTCGCTGACGCTCGACGAGCTCCCCGGCGCCGTTCCTGGTGCCCTCCTTCGCGCTGGCCTTGCGGTTCTCGGCGCGCTGCCCAAGCAGGAGTCGTCGACCGTCAGCTTGGGGAACGCGCTCGTCTCGAACGTGCCGAAGGGGCCGGCGGACATGAAGCTCGGCGACGCGACGGTGGTCGCGAGTTTCGGGCTGTGCCCGCTCTCGGGTCTCGCCGGTCTCGCGCACCGGGTCGACAGCGTCGGGGACGTCCTCACGATCAACGTCACCGCGGATCCGCTGCAGTTGCCGGACGACGATCGCTACGTCGAGCTGCTGCGTGAGTCATACGACGAGCTCGAATCGGCGATCATGAGCGGCGCCGCGGTCTGACAGGCGACGGCTCGCGGCCGGTCAGCTGTGCAGCACCGTCAGCATGAGGGTCTGCATCCGACCGCGGGCCTGCGCGCCCTTGTCGAAATGGAGTAGCCGGCCAACGTCGAGGGTCTGGCCGAGGGCCGCGTGCACCAGGAACCTGGCCTCGACGGCGGACAGCTCGGGTCGAACCGCGGTGAGCAGATGGACCCACTCCTCGACGTGCAGGCGCTGCACGTTGCGGAGGTTGGTGCGCTCCTGCTTGGGCAGGTTGCCGATCTCCGAGAAGTACACGGAGAGCACCTCGGGATGCGCGAATGCCAGGTCGATGTAGGTGGCCGAGAGTCGACTCAGCGCCTCGTCCGGGTCGGTGGAGGCGGCGAGCGCGGCGGCCGTCGCCATGGCCAGGCGATCGGCTGCCCGGTGGAACGCGGCCGCCAGCAGGTCAGCCTTGCTGGGGAAGTGCCGGTAGACGCTGGACGCGTTGATGCCCGCGGCTGCGCCGATCTCCTCGATGCTCGATTCGTGATAGCCGCGGTCGTTGAAGATCTTCACAGCCTCCGCGAGCAGTAGTTCACGCTTGGAGGTCACGGCGAGTCCGCGCTGGGCGGCGGGATCGTCGATCGTTGTCGCCGCGGGCGGCGACGCGGCCAGGTCGCATCTCAACACGCCCCAGGCGGTACCGAGCAGGAGCTTCTCGATCTTGCGGTTCGCCAGCGCGGCGCTGTGGGCGGTGATGCTGCCGATCACGCTGAGCGCGGCTGCCGCGAGGATCACCGATTCGCGTTCGGTGAGTTCGGGTCGCAACTCGCGCAGCGGCCCCGCGACGTTCTGTGTCACCGCGACGAATTCGGCCCGCATCAGGTCCCGGTCGTCCGGCCGGAGGTAGCGGCCCTCCCACCGGTAGAGCCCACCGGTCTTCCGGTTTTCGACGGTGGTCACGATCAGCGCTCGCAGCACGGAATCCAACTGGAGCTCCGGGGTGCGGTCCGGATCGTCGGACTCGGCTGCGCCATCGGAGGCCGACCGCAGGGCACCGACCGTTCCCATCGCGGCGTGGACCAGCAAGGCGTACTTGTTGGGAAAATGCCGATAGAGGGCAGGGCCGGAGATGCCGAGAGTGGCGGCGATGTCGTCCACACCCACCGCGTGATAGCCCCGTTCGCTGAAGGCCTGCGCCGCCACCAAGGCGATCTGCGCCTTGCGGTCCTTCGGTCGTCGCCGAACGGGCGCGGCGGCCGAAGCCGGCCGGCCGGTGGTCGTCTGGGGCATCGACGTCTCCTGACTTCGGTCGCAGTAATCGTAACCGAGAGCCCGGCGCCTTCGGCCCGAAAGCGAAGGCAGGATTCCGGAGCCGACGCCGGTACTTCCCGTGGATCTTCGGCGCAAAGGCAGTACTAGCAACGGTATTCGCTATTGACAACCTCGGAAAGGTGCATAAAAGTTAACCGCAATTCGCACTGTGTGAGCGTTCTCACTGGCGCAGGCACGACCGTGGCCCGCACATGGTGCGCCGAATCGAAAGGGGAAGCATGACCGTGACCCGACCTACCGGAGCGCCGCTGATCTTCGACGCCGTGCGCACACCGCGCGGCCGCGGCAAGGCGACCGGATCGCTGTACTCGGTCAAGCCGATCGACCTCGTGGTCGGCCTCATCGATGAGATCCGGCACCGCAATCCTGGGCTCGATCCCGGCGCGATCGAGGACATCGTGCTCGGCATCGTCTCGCCGCTCGGCGAACAGGGCGCGGTCCTGCCGAGGGTGGCGGCCCTTGCCGCGGGACTGCCCGAGACGGTGGCGGGCGTGCAGGTGAACCGTTTTTGCGCGTCGGGTCTCGAGTCCGTCAATCTCGCCGCCCAGAAGGTGGCCTCGGGCTGGGAAGACCTCGTCCTCGCAGGCGGGGTCGAGTCGATGTCGCGGGTGCCGATGGGGTCGGACGGTGGCGCGTGGGGAATGGACCCCGCCACCAACTATGCGACCTACATGGTCCCGCAGGGGATCGGCGCCGACCTCATCGCGACGATGGAAGGGTTCAGTCGAACCCGTGTCGACGAGTTCGCGGTCCGGTCACAGGAACTCGCGGCGAAGGCGTGGGCAGACGGGCGGTTCGACCGCTCGGTCGTCCCGGTCAAGGATCGGAACGGACTCGTGGTGCTCGATCGCGACGAGCACATGCGACCCGGCGCAACGGTCGAGAGCCTGGGGGCGCTCAAGCCCTCGTTCGCGTCCATGGGAGAGCAGGGCGGGTTCAACGCGGTGGCGCTCCAGAAGTACCACTCGGTCGAGCGGATCGAGCACGTGCACCACGCGGGCAACTCGTCGGGCATCGTCGACGGGGCAACCCTGATGCTGATCGGCTCAGCGGAGGCGGGGGCCAGGGCGGGCCTGACGCCGCGTGCGCGCATCGTGGGAACCGCGGTGGTCGGATCCGAGCCGACGATCATGCTCACCGGTCCGGCGCCTGCGGCCGAGAAGGCGCTGGCCAGGGCGGGCCTCACCGCAGAAGACATCGACCTGTACGAGATCAACGAGGCCTTCGCCTCCGTTGCGCTGAAGTTCGTCAAGGACATGGACATCCCGATGGACAAGGTCAACGTCAATGGTGGCGCCATCGCCATGGGTCACCCGCTCGGTGCGACCGGGGCCATCATCCTGGGCACCCTGCTCGACGAGCTCGAGCGTCGCGACAGGCGGTACGGGCTGGCGACCCTCTGCGTGGGCGCAGGCATGGGCATCGCCACCGTCATCGAACGCATCTAGGCCCCGATCTTCCGAACTGGAGACCAAACACCATGAACGACAGTGCAATCCGGTACGACCGTGATGCCGATGGCATCGTCACGCTCATTCTCGACGACCCGGCCCAATCCGCGAACACGATGAACGAGGGGTTCATCGTGTCGCTGGGCGAGGTGGTCGATCGGCTGGTCGCCGAGCGCGACTCCATCGCCGGGGTGGTCCTGACCTCGGCGAAGAAGACCTTCTTCGCCGGTGGCGATCTCGGTGACATCCTGAAGTCCCGACCCGGTCAGGCCGAGGCCGTCACGGCCAACGTCAACCGGATCAAGGATCCGATGCGACGGCTCGAGACGCTGGGAAGGCCGGTGGTCGCCGCGATCAACGGTGCGGCACTGGGTGGCGGCCTGGAGCTGGCGCTGGCCTGCCACCACCGGATCGCGCTGAACGCCCGCGGCGTCCAGATCGGTCTCCCGGAGGCGACGCTCGGTCTGCTGCCGGGAGGCGGGGGCATCGTGCGCACCGTGCGACTTCTCGGAGTGGTGACCGCGCTGACCCAGGTCCTCCTGCAGGGGCAGCGTCACTCGCCGGACAAGGCGCTCGCGCTCGGGCTCGTCGACGAGTTGGTGGAGGACTCCGACGACCTGGTGCCTGCGGCCAAGAGGTGGATCGCCGCGAATCCCGGTGCATCACAGCCATGGGATGCCAAGGGGTACAAGATCCCCGGCGGAACCCCGGCGACGCCCGCGCTCGCCGCGAACCTCCCGGCCTTCCCTGCGAACCTGCGCAGGCAGCTCAAGGGCGCCCCGTACCCGGCGCCGATCGCGATCATGAGTGCCGCCGTCGAGGGCGCGCAGGTGGACTTCGACACCGCGCAGACGATCGAGAACCGGTACTTCGCGGAGCTCGCGACGGGGCAGATCTCGAAGAACATGATCCGCGCGTTCTTCTTCGACATGCAGAAGGCCAACTCACTGTTCAAGCAGTACGGCGGCGCGGACCGCGAGCCCGTGCGCAAGGTGGTGGTACTCGGTGCCGGGATGATGGGGGCCGCAATCGCCTATGTGTGCGCGAAATCCGGGATGGACGTCGTGCTCAAGGACGTCTCGCTCGAGGCCGCGCAGCGGGGCAAGGGCTACTCGAAGCACCTTCTCGACAAGGCCGTCGCCAACGGCCGCAGCACGCAGGAGGAGGCCGACGCGATTCTCGGTCGGATCCTGCCCGCCGATCGGCCCGAGGCCGCCTCGGGCGCCGAGCTCGTCATCGAGGCGGTGTTCGAGGACCCGGCTGTGAAGAACAAGGTGTTCGCCGAGATCGACGAGTTCATCAACCCGGACGCGTTGCTCTGCTCGAACACCTCGACATTGCCCATCACCCTGCTCGGCGAGGGGGTCTCGCGTACCGAGGACTTCATCGGGCTGCACTTCTTCTCCCCGGTCGACAAGATGCCCCTTGTCGAGATCATCAGGGGAGACAAGACCGGCGAGGAGGCGCTCGGTCGGGCCCTCGCCGTGGTCGAGCAGATCGGCAAGACCCCGATCGTGGTCAACGACAGCAGGGGCTTCTTCACCAGCCGCGTCATCGGTACCTTCACCAACGAGGGCATCGCCATGCTCGGCGAAGGCATCTCACCCGCCTCGATCGAGCAGGCGACGCTGCAGGCCGGCTACCCGGCCCCGGTGCTGGCGCTGATGGACGAGCTGACCCTCACCCTGCCGCGCAAGATCCGGGAGGAGACCAGGTCCGCGGCGATCGCGGCCGGGCAGGTGTGGGCACCGCACCCCGCGGACGCCGTCGTCGATCGGATGATCGACGAGTTCGACCGTAAGGGCCGCTCCACCGGTGCGGGCTTCTACGACTACGGCGACGGCAAGCGGGTGGGGCTCTGGCCCGGGCTCGGGGCCTTCGGCGGCACTGTCGAGATCCCGTTCGAGGACATGATGGAACGGATGCTGTTCATCGAGGCCATCGAGACGGTGCGCTGTCTCGAGGAGGGCGTGCTCGACACCGCAACCGACGCCAACGTCGGCTCGATCCTCGGCATCGGATACCCGGGCTGGACCGGTGGCGTGGCGCGGTACATCGATCAATACCGGGGTGGCGTGGCGGGATTCGTGGAGCGGGCGCGTGAATTGGCCAAGCGCTACGGAGATCGCTTCGCCCCGCCGCAGCTGCTGCTGGACAAGGCCGCCGACGGTGGCACCTTCGAGGAGGGCAACTGACATGCTGCGCACCCGATTCACCGAGGCGTTCGGGGTCGACCATCCGATCGTGCAGGGCGGGATGATGTGGGTCGGCCGCGCCGAACTGGTAGCGGCAGTCGCCAATTCCGGTGCCCTCGGGTTCATCACGGCCCTGACTCAGCCGACGCCCGAGGACCTGACGAAGGAAATCGCACGCTGCCGGGACCTGACCGACAAGCCGTTCGGCGTCAACCTCACGATCCTGCCGTCGATCAACCCACCGCCCTACGCGGAGTATCGCCAGGCCATCGTGGAGTCGGGCGTCACCATCGTCGAGACCGCAGGCTCCAACCCGATCGACCACCTGCCGCATTTCAAGGACGCCGGGATCAAGGTCATCCACAAGTGCACCAGCGTCCGTCACGCGCTCAAGGCCGAACAGGTCGGCGTGGATGCGGTGAGTATCGACGGATTCGAGTGCGCAGGCCATCCGGGTGAGGACGACGTGCCCGGCCTGGTCCTCATCCCGGCCGCGACCCGACTTGTGCGCATCCCGGTCCTCGCGTCCGGTGGGATCGCGGACGCCCGTGGCCTTGTCGCCGCGCTCGCGCTCGGCGCGGAGGGGGTGAACATGGGCACCCGGTTCATGTGCACGCAGGAATCGCCGATCGCCGAGCGGGTCAAGCGGCAGATCGTGGCGAACAGCGAGCTCGACACGGCGCTGATCTTCCGCACGCTCCGCAACACCGCGCGGGTGGCCGCGAACGCCGTGAGCGCCGAGGTCGTCGACATCGAATCGCGCGGTGGGGCAACCTTCGACGACGTCAGGGACCTGGTTGCCGGGGCGCGGGGACGCACGGTGTTCGAGGACGGCGACCTCGATGCGGGCGTCTGGACGGCGGGACAGTGTCAGGGACTGATCCACGACGTCCCGAGCGTCGAGGACCTGGTGTCGCGGATGGTGGCGGAGGCCGAACAGATCATCGCAGGCCGCTTGGCCGGGGTGGTGGCCGCCAGCGAGCCGGTGGGGGCCCTCCGATGACCGCGACGCCCGAGCTCGAGTTGATGGGCGGGCTGCGGATCGAGTTCGTGAAGGGGGTCCTGCGGATCACCATCGACCGCCAGGAGCGGATGAACGCGATAGACCTGGCGACGATGGATGCCTTGGGTGACCTGCTGACCGGGCGTGCGAAAGATCCGTCGGTCAGGGTCGTGGTGATCGGTGGAGCGGGTGCTGCCTTCTCGACCGGCGCCGACCTCGCCGCGGCGGCACACGGGCCGGAGGCGGACCCCCTGGTCGTGATGAACTCGGCGAACCGGGTGGTCCGGGCCATCCTCACGCTGCCGATCCCGGTGATCGCGGAGGTGAACGGGGCGGCGGCCGGAGTCGGTGCGTCAATCGCCTTCGCGGCCGATCTGGCATTCGCGTCGCCGAGCGCGTACTTCCTGTTGGCCTTCGTCAACGTCGGGCTGATGCCCGACGGTGGATCGAGTCTGCTCGTCCCCGCAGCGATCGGGCGGGCCAAGGCGAGCGAGATGGCCCTACTCGGGAGGAAGCTCGGAGCCACGGACGCCGCAACCGGCGGATTGATCGCCCGTGTGCTCCCCGAGGACGAGCTGTCGTCTCACGTGCGGGCGGTCGCGGCCAAGCTCGCCCGAGGTCCCCGGCGCGCGATCGAACTGACCAAACGCGCGCTGACCGCCACCACCCTCGCCCGAATCGACGAGGCGCTCGAACGGGAAACCGAGGGCCAGATCGAACTCCTGGCGGCACCCGATTTCCGGGAAGGTGTCGCGGCGATGCTCGGTGGCCGGGCGCCAGAATTCGGCCGTTGAGGCACGGCGCGGCCGGTCCGCCGTGCCTCCCGGACGGGCCGGGCCCTGATTGAACATACGTCCAGTCAGGGCCCGGTTTCGCGATGCGAATCTGTGTTAACAAAAATCCCGCGCGCGGGAACGCGTATTGCCATACTGGGCGCATCCGTGAGGGTACGTCAGCCAGCCATACCGTGACAGGGAAGGAACATCAGGATGTCACTCAGCGATGATCTGCTCTCGCAGCCGCTGCAGGCCCGTAGGAACCATTGGAACAACCAGGTCGTCACCCATGCGGCCATGCGGCCGGACGCGGTGGCGCTCCGCTTCCAGGGAGCCACCACCACGTGGTCCGAGCTGCACCGGCGCTCGGAGTCGTTCGCTGACGCGCTCGCTCGGCGAGGTGTCGGGTCCGGCGACAGGGTTCTGCTCGTCATGCTCAACCGCCCCGAATTCCTCGAGGCGGTCCTCGCCGTCAATTCGCTCGGCGCCATCGCGGTTCCGGTCAACTTCCGCCTCACCCCGCCCGAGATCGCATTCATCGTGACCGACAGTGGCGCGACCGCGGTCGTGACCGACGTACCGCTGGCGCCCCTGGTCGCTGCCGTGCGAGCTCAGGTTCCTGCCCTGTCGACCTGTGTCGTCGTGGGGCAGCCGGGTGCGGACGGGGTGCTCGGCTACGAAGAACTGCTCGACGAGGACGGCGCGGCCCATGCGCCGATCGACCTGGTCGAGGACACCCCCGCGCTGATCATGTACACCTCCGGCACGACGGGCAGCCCCAAGGGGGCGGTGCTGTCACATGCGAACATGCAGGCGCAGGCCCTGACCTGCATCCGGGCCCTGCGGATGTCCGGTGGTGACGACGTCGGGTTCTGTGCCTCGCCGATGTTCCACATCGCGGCGCTCGGGAGCATGGCTCCCTCCCTCGTGCTCGGAGTGCCGACGGTGATCCATCCGCTCGGCGCATTCAACCCGACGGAGCTGCTGGAGGTATGGGAGGCGGAGCGGGTCACCACGGCCTTCCTCGTGCCGGTGCAGTGGCAGGCGGTGTGCGCGGAACCGACTGTCCGTCAGCGTGATCTGGCGCTGCGGGTGATCAGCTGGGGTGCTGCGCCTGCTTCCGACGTCGTACTGCAGGCGATGGCGGACACCTTCCCCGACGCGGTCAACGTTGCGGTGTTCGGGCAAACCGAGATGTCGCCGATCACGTGCGTTCTGGACGGCGAGGACGCGGTGCGCAAGCTGGGTTCGGTCGGAAAGGTCATCCCGACGATCCAGGCGCGCATCGTGGACGACGAGATGAACGACGTGCCCGCGGGGCAGGTCGGCGAGATCGTCTACCGGGGCCCGACGATGATGCGCGAGTACTGGCGAAACCCGCAGGGCACGGCAGATGCGTTCGCGGGCGGCTGGTTCCACTCCGGAGACTTGGTTCGGCAGGACGAGGAGGGGTTCATCTTCGTCGTCGACCGGAAGAAGGACATGATCATCTCCGGCGGGGAGAACATCTACTGCGCCGAGGTCGAGAACGCGTTGTTCGCACATCCGAAGGTGTTGGAAGCGGCGGTGATCGGGCGACCGGACGACAGGTGGGGCGAGGTGCCCGTCGCCGTCGTGGCGCTGCGGGGTGACGATCTGACCCTCGGCGAGTTGTCCGAGTTCCTCGATGGTCGGCTCGCCCGGTACAAGCACCCGAAGGAACTGGTGATCGTGGATGCGCTGCCGCGCAACGCCAGCGGCAAGGTGGTCAAGGGTGAGCTGCGCAAGGACCACGGATCGATGTCGGTCAGAGCCGGTTGACGCCCGCTCGGGGCATGGGCGACGGGGAGGGTCGTCCATGCCCCTCTCTCGCGTCGCGGGGCCTCCGGTTCTTCTACTCGACGCATCAGTGCTGAATCTCTGCTAACTAGATGAGTCGGTCGACGCCGGGCCATCCGGGACGAAATCCATTGACATAGACGGATCTCTGAGGTTCAACAATGGGTAGCCTCCGATGAGGCCTGCTCTCATTTTCTTGAGAATCACCGTTCACTTAATCCTTGCGGCGGAGTGCAAGCCGTGAGAGGCTTCACACATTCGAGGTCCGCGGCCTTCGATCGCGAACTGGCTGAGAGGGGGCTCTGGCGATGACATACGAACTACCGGTCGCCAAGGGGCCGGTTCGTGACGTCGCGAACCAGGGCGGGTACCTGATCGGATTCGCGGTTCTCTCGCTCGTGGCGCTGGTCCGAGCGTTGTTTCGGCGCCGATTGTCTCTGCACGAGACCATCACTCAGACGCTGTTCATAGGCCGGGTCAGCACCGGCCCGTCGCTGCTGCTGATGATCCCGATCGGCGTGTTCATCGCGGTGTCGGTGGGGGAGCTCGCGGGTCGGATCGGTGCGGGTGGGTACTCGGGTGCGGTGGTGGCATTCATCATCGTCGGGCAGGCCGCCGCGCTCGTGTGCGCGCTGATGATGGCGGGCGTCGCGGGCTCGGCGATCTGCACCGACCTGGGGTCACGCAAGATCCGGGAGGAGATCGATGCCATGGAGGTCATGGGCATCGATGTCGTCGAGCGGCTGGTCGCGCCGAGGCTGGTAGCCGCGGTGGTGGTCTCGCTCGCGCTGTGTTCGATGGTGACCTTCGGCGGCGTGATGGCCTGCTACCTCTATCACATTTACGTTCAACATCTTCCGGCCGGAACTTTCATGTCGACCTTCAGTCAGTACGGACGGATGTCCGACTTCGTGATGGCGCTGGTGAAGGCGGCGGTCTTCGGTCTCACGTCCACCCTGGTGGCAACCTTCAAGGGCTTGCACACCAAGGGTGGGCCACGCGGAGTCGCGGATGCGGTCAACGAGGCGGTGGTGATCGCCTTCGCCCTGGTGTTCATCGTCAACGCCGCACTCTCCGCGCTCTACACCGTGATGGTCCCGGCCGTGGGGTCCTACTGATGGTGGGCTTCGACACGATGGTCCGCGTGCGGCGTCAGTCGACCGTGCCCGTCAGGGCGGTCTACGGGGCGCTGGTCGACGTCGGCAGGCACGTGACCTTCTACGCACGGACCATCGCATCGATCCCGTTCGCGCTCACGAGGTATCGCAAGCACGTCCTCGGCCAGATCAGCGAGGTCAGCTTCGGTACCAATTCACTGCTCTCCGGGGGCGGCACCATCGGCATCGTGTTCGCGATGTCACTGGCCGCCGCGATGATGCTCGGCGTCGAGACGCAGCGCGGTCTCGAACTGGTCGGGATGACGACGATGTCGGGAATGCTCTCCGCCATCGCGAACACCCGCGAGCTCGCGCCGGTCGTGGTCGCCATCGCGCTGGCGGCCAAGGTCGGCACCGGATTCACAGCCCAGATCGGCGCGATGCGGATCTCGGATGAGATCGACGCGCTGGACGCGATGGCAATCCGCTCGATCCCGTTCCTCGCGGGAACCCGGGTGCTGGCCGCCATGGTCTGCGTCCTCCCCATCTTCATGGTCGGACTGCTCGCGAGCTACCTCTCGACACGGCTGGTGATCGTGTTCTGGGGCGGTGCCTCCGCGGGCACCTACGACTACTTCTTCCACCTGGCGCTTTCCCCGCAGGACCTCGTCTACGCCGCGCTCAAGGCGGTGGTCTTCTCAGCGGTGGTCTCGCTGGTGCACTGCGCATACGGCTACTACGCCTCGGGCGGCCCCGCGGGGGTCGGGCAGGCCGCGGGCCGTGCGCTGCGTACCGCGATCCTCGCGATCGGGATCCTCGATGTGTTGATGACCTTCGCGCTGTGGGGTCTGGTCCCGGAGATTCCCGGAATGGGGGTCTGAGGTGGACCAGTTCACGGGACGATCGCGCGCCTGGCTGGCGCTGCGCGGGGCGGTCGCGGTGCTCGTCGGTGTGCTCGCCGCGGTGACGCTTGTGCTGCGCGGATCGGGGAACCTGCAGCGCGATCCCGAGGTGGTCGTCGCCATTCCCGCGTCGGCGGGCCTGATCACCGGTGAAGCGCCGGTGCGCTATTCCGGTGTCAACATCGGCAGGATTGCCGGAATCGACTCGGGCACCGAGTCTTCCGTTGTGCGCCTGCAGATCGATGCCGCCGAGATCGGGCACGTGCCGTCCTCGGTTCGCGCGCGGGTGGTTCCCAGGACGTTCTTCGGGGACATCTACATCCAGTTGGTCGATGATCCGAACGCTCCTGCAGGGGTTGCCCTCGCGGACGGTGACGCGATCGCTGTCGACGCCGGTCCGGACGCCGTGGCGCTCTACGGGGTGTACAAGAAGATGGTCGACGTCCTCGACCACATGCAGCCGCAGAAGATGCAGACCGCGCTGACCGCGCTCGGCCAGGCGCTCGACGGGCGGGGTGAGACGGTCGGCCGAATCGTCGACCAGCTCGGATCGGCGTCGCGAACACTCGGCCCCACCGCCGAGCAGTTCGTCGCGGCCACTCCCGATTTCCGTTCGGTGATGGCGGCGCTCGACACGGCGACGCCGGACGTGCTCGCCACCCTGACCGCGGCGACATCGGTATCGCAGCGAATGGTGGATCACGGCGCGCAGGTTGCGGCGATGTTCGGGAGCGCGGCGGGATTCGCCTCGGTGGCGGCGTCGTTCGTCGGCGAGCAGCGCGATCAGATCATCACCGTGGTCGATTCGACGGGCACCATCCTCGCGACCACCGCCGCGAACCCGTCCGGCCTGGTCGACACCCTGTCCGGGGCCGAGACCTTCGGGGCGGCAGGCGCTCGGGTGTTCGCCACGGGAAAGTTCAACATCACCGCGGTGCCGACGTTTCAGGGCCCGCTGCCGTACACGGCGTCCGACTGCCCGCACTACGGCGATCAGTACGGTGCCGACTGCGGTGGTGCTCAGGTCCGGTCCGCGCAACCGGGGCGCCAGGCGGTGGTCGATGTGGGACGCGAGGCTCCCGTGTTGAACCTTCTCGAGGCCGGCCTCGGCGAGAATCGCGCGAGCACCGACCCGGATGCCCTCCCGAATCCGGCCACCGTCGTCATGCTCGGACCGATGGTGCGCGGCAGTGAGGTGACCGTCCGATGAAGATCGGTTGGGTGCCAGCGCTGAAGGCCGTCGGATTCTGCCTGACCGGCGTGCTGTGCGGGTCGTTCGTGGTGAACACGCTGACGGTTCCTGTGCGCGGCGCCACCGACCGGTACACGCTCGAATTCACCGACGTGGAGGGCCTGAATCCCGGCAACCCGGTGACCATGGCGGGCGTTCGCGTGGGGCGCGTCGAGACCATCGACTTCGCCGACGCGGGCGGCGGCACCAGCAAGGCCGTGGTCCGGATCGAGGTCGAATCGGAGCACAGGCTGGACCGGGATGTCACCGCCGCGGTCCGATACGGCGACATGCTGGGCGCACGCTACATCGCGCTGACCCAACCGGACGGCGCCGCGATCGACACCGTGGCGATCGGACAGCGCCCGGCTGCCCTCGAACCGGGTGGGCTGATCCCGGTCACGCAGACCACGCCGCCGGTGGATCTGACCGCTCTGATGAACGGGTTCCGGCCGTTGTTCGACGCGCTCGCCCCGGATCAGGTCAACACCCTCACCCGTGGATTCGTCGAGACCTTCAGCGGTCAGGGACAGACGATCGCGACCCTGCTCGCGCAGATCGGCTCGCTGAGTACCGGGTTGGTCGATCGGCAGCTGGTGATCGAGCAGCTGGTGGACAACCTGGCCTCGCTGCTTGGCTCGGTCGAAGCGAGGGCCCCTCAGCTCGAGCAGTTACTGGCAGGGCTCAGCGGGCTGAGCACTTCTGTGGCGGGCAACAGCGATCAACTGGTCGCACTGCTCGGCGACGGGAACCGGGCAGTCGCTCAGATGGCGCAGGCGATGGCCCGGTCCAACGGGGCCTTCGGGAGGTCCGTGACCGATCTGAAGGCGGTGACCGACAGCTGGGTCGCGAGCACCGATGAGTTCAACGCCTTCGTGGCCAAGATGCCGGAGTTCGGGGCCACGATCAACCGGATCGGCAGCTACGGCGGATTCGTCAATCTCTACCTCTGCAACTTCACCATGAAGGCGGGCGACGTGGAAGCAAACATCTTCGGCAGCACGCATTCGCCGGTGTGCTCATGATGTTCCTGGTGAAGCTGATCGACGTGTTCGTCGGCGCCACACGGTTTCTGTTCACCGGCGAGCGACGGCCTGGAAGTGGCACGCCGATGGTTCTCGGCGCATTGGGGATCATCGCGCTGGTGGCGGGCCTCGGGATCGCGATCGGCGCGCCGAAGGCGTGGTACCTGGCGCGGACCAGTTCCTTTGTCGCCGAACTCGACAACGCCGCCGGGTTGTCCGGAGGTGACCCCGTGTACGTGGCGGGGGTCCCGGCCGGCCGGGTGGAGGGAATCGAGTTGTCGGGCGACCACGTCCGTGTCGACTTCCGGTTGGACAAGCAGCAGCCACTCGGCAATCAGAGCACCGCAACCGTGCGGCTCAAGACGGTGCTCGGCAAGCGGTACCTCGAGATCGTGCCCGCCGGGATCGACGACGGCGGCACCGTCATCCCGCGCTCCCGCACCACCGTTCCGTACAGCCTCGATGACGTCAGCAGGGACGCGACGGCGGCCGCCGAGGGTGTCGATGTCGACTCGATACAGGCGATGATGACCACGTTGTCCCAGATCATGCCAGCCGATTCGGACCAACTCGGGAAGACCCTCGCCGGTCTCAGCGGTGCATCGGCCGCGTTCGCCGAGAATGGGCAGCAGATAGACGATCTCCTCGTCATGTCCCGGTCGCTTTCCGATCTCGTTGTCCGTCAGAGTGATTCGCTGGCGACGACGATGTCGAACGCGCAGACCGTCGTGCAGATCCTTGCCGTGAGAAAGCAGGCGCTGACCGAACTGGTGGACAACCTCAGCGCCGTGGTGGCAACCCTGTCCACCTCGATGTCCGACCATCAGGAGGAGTTCGGACTACTGGTCTCGAACCTCGTGTCGATCACGGACACGCTGAAGACGAACGCGGGCAACATCGACTTGCTGATGGACCGGCTGCCACCCGCCCTCCGATCCGCGACCGATGCGACCGGCAACGGGGCATGGACCGACGTCAACGCGCCTGCCGCGGTGATCCCGGACAACATGCTGTGTGCCCTCGGAGTGATGCAGGGGTGCAGATGACCGCCGCCCGATGGTCGCGAGTCGCGACCGCGCTCACGCTCGCCGTCGCGCTGGTGACGGCGGGATGGTTCGTCTTTTCCCGCACCGACGACTCGAAGACGGTGTACGCGAACTTCAGCTACGTCAACGGGATCTATCCCGGCAGCAAGGTCACCGTGCTCGGAGTCCCGGTCGGGACGGTGGTCGCGGTACAGCCGCAGGGCACCTCGGTGCGTGTGACGATGACGGTGCCCGGCGAGGTGGAGTTGCCGGCAGATGCGAGTGCCTACGTGCTCAACCCGTCGGTGATCAGCGACCGGCACGTCGAACTCGGACCCACCTACGGTGGCGGGCCGACACTCGCGGACGGTGCCGAGATCCCGCTGGAACGCAGCCACGCCCCGATCGACTTCGACGGACTGATGGGCAGCATCAGCACGCTCACCGATGCCCTCGGTGGGGGTGCACCGAACCTGCCGGGTGGCAGCACCGGCGACCTGCTGACCGAGGTCGCGGACAACTGGCGCGGCAACGGCGACCAGTTCAACGCCGCCATCAAGAATCTCAGTGCGGCAACGGGAGTGGTGGGAGCACGGGCCGAGGACATCGGCGCACTGGTGCGCAATCTCAACACCCTGATGGTCGCGTTGGATGCCCGTCAGGTGAGCCTGGACTCCCTCGTTGCCGACCTCGGCGAGCTGGGTGACGAGTGGTCTGCGCAGAAGATCGACATCGCTCGACCGTTGCAGGACCTGCGGGTGGTGCTCGATCAGGTCAACAGCTTCATGACCCGACACGGCGACGACGTCGGCACGATCGCCGAGAACACGCGGGTGCTCGGCGACACGCTTGCCGCGAACCAGGCGGGCCTCGCCGAGTTCATGGATGTGGTGCCGCTGCTGATGCAGAACCTGTCCAACACCGTCGGACCCGACAATCGGGGCCGGATCCGGCTGAACGTCTCGACGGCGCTGACCCAGTTCGCCGTCGCGAAGCCGCTCTGTGACGCCTACCCGCTGCCGCTGTGTACCGGGGCCGGGTTCACCAATCCGATCTCGTTCCCGGTCAGTGCCTCCGACCCGCTGGGCATCGTCTCGGCGGTCACCGGGGGCGCGCTGCCGCCGAGGGGGAACTGATGCGCCGCAAGTCGATCGGTCTCGCCTGCGTCGCCTCGGCGGGCAGTCTGCTCCTCTCGGGCTGCGGCGTCGGCATCGCGGACCTGCCGCTGGGCCGCACGGCGGACGGTCCCGACTACGTGGTCACGCTGCAACTCGCAACCGCGGATGGGTTGCAGCCGGGTGCCGACGTACTGAACGGGCAGAAGGTGATCGGTCGCGTCGCGGACCTGGAGACGGACACGGTGGGGGCGAGGGTCTCGTTGAGTCTCGAACTCGCAACCGAACTGCCGGACGATGTCGAGGCGTCTGTGGAACTTCCCTCGGCGCTGGGGAACCCGTTCATCAGGCTCACCGAACCGGCGCAGCCCTCGACGCGGCCGCTGCGGGAAGGCGATGTCATCGCCGAGTCCCGCACGACGATCGGTCCGCAGATCGAAAGCGCGCTGGCCACCCTCGGCGCGATTGTCAGCGGAAGCGGGTTGAGTCAGTTGCAGACCGTCGTCGGCGAGTTGAACACGGCGTTCGCGGGCCGGTCGGGGGAGGTGCGGGGACTGACGGACACGCTCGCCTCCCTGATGGCGGGCGCGACCGCCAATCAGAGCGAGTTCGACGCCGCCATCGACCTCGCTGCACGGGTCTCGCAGCAGCTGGCAGATCAGCAACGGGTCGTCGACGGCTACCTCGACGCGATGCCGGGCGCGGTCGAACTGCTCACGCAGCAACGGGATTCCATCGCATCGCTGCTCGCGTCGACGACCGCACTCACGAGTAGCGCCGACGCCATACTCGCTGCGTCGCCGCAGGGTATCGACGGCATGCTCGCCGATGCAGGCACGGTGATCGGGGCATTGAACAGCGTCAACGGCAGGATCGCCACGACGCTGGACAACATGAACACGTTCCTGGGGAATTTCGGACGCTCGGTGCACGGGGATTACCTGAACTTCGATGGCGCGCTCGACATCCCGGGGGGCATCGACAAGCTGATCACCGGAGGAGCGCTGCCCGGCGGCGCCGCGAGCCCGCCCGCGGGCACACTGGCATCGTTGCTGGCCGGCGGTGTCCGGCTGCCGGTTCCGATCCCTGGTGGTGTCCGATGAGACGCCTCGTGCTCGTCCAGCTGGTGCTGTTCGCCCTCACATCGGCGATCGTCATCCCGTTCGGCATCAACTACGTCCTCGGGCCGCAGGCGTTCGGGGACCCGGTCCGGGTGCATGCCACGATGGCGGACGCGCTCGGGCTAACCGCGGGCACCAGTGTCACCTACAGGGGGGTCACGGTCGGGAAGGTGGCCGGGGTCTCGCTCGACCCCGACATCCGTGGTGCCCGTGTGGAGTTCGACCTGGACCCGGGGACCCTGATCCCGCAGGACAGCGTCGCACGGGTCGGGATGGGGACAGCCGCAGGCATCCAGAACGTCGACATCTTCCCCAACACCGAGCGGGGCCCCTACCTCGCGGAGGGCGACGAGCTGGCCGCGCCCGCCGACGAGCAGCCGGTCCAGATGAGCCAGATGATGTTGCAGGCCGCCCGACTGCTCGAGGACATCGATCCGCAGGCGGTCAGCGATATCGGCACGGAGCTCGGCGCGTCGTTCGACGGTCTCGGTCCGGCGATGGCGAGCATGATCGATCACGGTGATCGGCTGTCGGCTCAACTCGACCAACAGGCTCCGATGCTCAAGGCCCTTCTCGAGCGGACGACGAGTCTGGTGGGAGCGATGGCGGGACAGACCGATTCGTTCGGGCGGGGGATGGCGGCGGCACGCAACTTCACCGAGCAGCTCGACTCGAGCGCGCCGGTCCTCGTCTACCTCGCCGACACCTCCCCGCAGGCGCTCGGCAATGCCAGGACCCTGTTCGACCGTTACCACGACACGTTCGGGGCCGTGCTCGCGAACCTGGTGACCGTGGAGCCGATCATCTCGGATCGCCGCGACGCCCTCGCCGCCGGTCTCGTCGGTATTCCACAGGGTCTCGGCAAGTTGGAGTCGATCGTCACCGGGGATCGGGCGAACTTCGCTCTCGTCGCAACGCAGGGGCCGGTCTGCAGCTATGACACCGTGCGGAGGGCGGTCGGCGACGTGAGTCCGACCGAAGCCGATCTCACCTACTACTGCCCGCCGGGAACGAACCTCGCGCAGCGTGGCGCCCGGAATGCACCCCGCCCCAACGAACTCGGCCTGCAGACCGCGACAACGCCGGGGACCGCCATAGGCCCCCCTGTGGTCGCGGACCCGATCCTCATCCCCACCGGGGTCGAGGCATTGAACTACTGGAAATCGCTTCTGGAGGATCTCGGACATGGCAACTGACAACATCGTCGCGGCACCGCCGCGTGAGCCCGACGCCCTGCAGTCGATCGAGAGCGGGGCGGCCGAGGCCGGGCCGCCTCGTCGCGCGGCGGGTTCGCTGCGTCGACCGGCCGTGCTCGTCGCACTGCTGTTGGTGCTCGCGTTGCTCGCGACGACCGCGGCACTGACGATCCAGGTGCTCCGCGCCCGACACCTCGACGCGCTGAGGACCGAGGCCGTCGACATCGCGCGGGAGTACTCGGTGGCGATGTCCTCGTTCGACTTCCAGAGCCTGGATGCGAACCGCGACGCGATCTTGGAGATGTCGACCCCGGCGTTCGCGGACAAGTACAACCAGATGGTCGACGCGCTCGCCCAGATCGTCACGGAGGGCAAGGGACAGGCGACCGCGACCGCGGACCACGTGGCGGTCGAGCGCATCGACGACACGTCCGCGCTGGTGCTGGTCTTCGTGGACCAGCAGGCGAAGAACGTGGTCTCGCCCGACGGCAACTCCCAGAAATACCGGATGGTGGTCTCCCTCGTGCGCGATGGCGACCGATGGGTCGTCGACAACGTCGATACGAAATAGCCGACGAGAACGTCACGAGGACAGGGGAACGCGATGCCAACGCACTACTCGAAGGTCACGGCGGCCGGACCGGCCCTGACCACGGCGCAGACCCGGATCCGGATCACCTCGTCCGCACGCAGGTGGACGCGGCGACCCGCGCACATCTCCGAGGCGCTGGACTTCTGGTCGTTCGCGGGTGGCGCGGCCAACGTGGTGATGCAGCTGGGTTGGCCCGAGGTCGCCTACGGGGTGATCGAGAGCAAGGTGGAGTCAGGCAGCCTGATGCGCCATCCGTGGAAACGGGCCAGGACGACCTTTCAGTACCTCACCGTGGCGATTCTGGGAACCGAGCAGGAACGTCTCGCCTACCGGGAGGCGGTCAACGTGGCCCACCGGCAGGTGCGCTCGGATGAGAACAGCCCGGTCAGATACAACGCATTCAACCGTGAGCTCCAGCTGTGGGTGGCGGCCTGCCTGTACATCGGGTTCGAGGACACCCACCAGCTCCTGCACGGCACGATGTCGGAGGAGCAGGCGGAGTCGTTCTATCAGTCGTCCAGCACGCTGGGCACGACCCTGCAGGTCACCGAGGAGATGTGGCCGGCCACCAGGGCCGACTTCGACCACTACTGGAACAACGCGTGCCGGCGGGTGTCCATGGACGACACGGTCCGCGCGTATCTCATGGACCTGGTCGATCTGCGCATGATCGCGCGGCCCTTCCGGCTCGTCTTCGGGAACCTGTTGACCTTCCTGACCGTCGGTTTCCTGCCGCCGCTGTTCCGTGAGCAGCTCCGCGTCGAGTGGAACGAGGACGATCGCAGGCGGTTCGAGCACCTGTTCGTATTCGTCTCGTTCGTCAATCGGTTCCTGCCCCGCTTCGTCCGGCACGGAGCCAACTACGTGCTGATGCGCGACATTCGCAGGCGGATCGGCGCCGGAAGGGCGTTGATCTAGTCCGCGCGGGCGGGTTTCGCGGAAATGTGATGAAGGCTAAGTTACTCGCTAGTAACAGGCGGGTGCTGGTAGCAAATAGCGCGGAACGCGTGTCGGCTGAATGGGTCTCCCGTCCTCGGTGTGCGATGATTTCGGTTGCTGTATTGCAGGTTATGGCGGACTGCGTGCTGTGACGGGGGTCATTGGGAGGTGGAGGCAGGCTCCGCGACCTGTACTGGCCGATCGAGCGACCCTCGACGCGGTTGATGGACCGTACGCACTGTTCACCGATGGCGGGCACCCTCGCTGACGTGGACTTATGCGCCTGGCGCCGGGTTCCTTTGGGAAAACGGCTAACGCGGATCGTTCGAGCGGCGATGAGATGGGTGGACTGAACGGAAGACCATTTCGCCGCTTGGGCGGGGCCATGACGGGATACAGCGACGAGTGTTGTCGAGATGGGGGAGCGAACGTTGGACGCCCTGGGTACGGTCGGACCTGCTGAATCTTCGGATGAAGGGGCGCAGGTGAGTGCGCACCCGCAGGATGCCGCACCGTTTCCGCTCTCGTCCGCCCAGCGTGGCATGTGGTTCGCTCAGCAGGCCGCAGGAGATGTTCCCCTCAACATCGCGCAGTATGTCGAGGTCGACGGCGTCCTCGACATAGACGTCCTCACGGCGGCTTGCCGGTTCGCGGGCATGGAGCTCGGCTCTGCCTACATGCGACTGATCGCCGATGACGGCCTTCCCCAGCAGATCATCGATCGAACGATCGACGATCGCGTCGAGTTCGTCGATCTCTCGGGGCACGAGGATCCGATCGCGGCGGCGCAGGCCTGGATGCGCAACGACTACGGATCCGCGCGCGACCTGTTCGTCGAGCGTCTCAACGTGTCGACGGTTCTGAAGCTCGCCGACGATCGCAGCTACTGGTACTGCCGCTTCCATCACATCTCCATCGACGGCTTCGGCGCGATGAACATGCTCAACCGCGCCGCGGAGGTCTACACGGCTCTCGTAGAGGGCAGCGACATCGCCCCGGGCAAGGCGGCGGACCTCGTCGAGATCTACGAGGACGAGCTCGTCTACCGCAACTCCGACCGCTTCCAGCGTGACAGGGAGTACTGGATCGAGCGGGTCGTCGACCTGCCCGCAGCTCCCAGCCTCGCCGGCCGCACCGCGCCCGTCGACTCGCATGCCACCGTGGCGGGCGAGCAGGTCCCGCCGTCCACGGCCGAGCTGCTCGGTGCGACGGCGTCCGCGAGCGTCGTCGGCGAGACCCCCGCCATCGTCGCGGCCTTCGCCGGCTATCTCGCCGCGATGACCGGTAACGCCGACGTGGTGCTGAGCCTGCCGGTCTCCGCTCGGTCGTCCGCGGTGCTGCGCCGGTCCGGCGGCATGGTGTCCAATGTCGTCCCGATCCGGCTGCGTATCGACGGCGACACCACCGTCGAGGACCTGATCGGAAAGGCGAACCTCGAGCTGACCGGCGCCCTGCGGCGCCAGCGGTACCGGCACGAGGACATGCGCCGCGACGCCGGAACCGTCGACGGGCAGCGCGGTTTCTTCGGACCGTCGATCAACATCATGATGTTCCACCGCGAGATCCGGCTCGGTGACCTCACCGGCCGGTTCACGGTGCTCAGCACGGGCCCGGTGGAGGACCTCGCCGTCAACCTCTACCCCAGCGTCGCGGGCAAGAGCGTGCAGATCGACTTCGAGGGCAACCCCAACCTCTACAGCGCGTCGGATCTCGACGCCTACCACCACCGGTTCCTGAGCTACCTCGAGCGATTCCTGTCGGTCTCGCGCGATACCGAGGTGCGCGGCATCGACCTCCTCGAGGTGGGGGAGGCGGAGCACCTCCGATCTCTCGGCGAGGGCGGGTCTGCCCCCTTCGAGTCGAACATCATCGATCGCTGGGAACAGAGCGTTCGGCGTGACGCAGGCGCCGTCGCGGTTGTCGGGTCCGGAAGGTCCGTCACCAGGGGTGAACTCGACCGGCGCGCCAATCAGCTCGCGCGCGAGCTGATTGCAAGGGGCGTCGGGGCCGACGACATCGTGGCGCTGATGGTGCCTCGGTCGGTGGACTGGGTCATCGGGATGCTGGCCACGTGGAAGGCGGGGGCCGCGTACGCCTACGTCGACCCGACGCTGCCCACCGACCGGGTGCAGTCGATCCTGGAGGACTGCGCGGTGAGCTGCGTGGTCGCCACGAGCGCGTGGGAGCGGGCCGGATTCGACGGCCAGGTCATCCTGCTCGACGATCCGATCTCGCAGGCCGCGGTCGCCGAACTCGATCCCACCGCCCCCGCGAATCGGTGGGCCGAGCCGTGCGCGGGCGAGCGCATCGCCTACGTCATCTCGACCTCGGGTTCGACCGGCAGGCCCAAGCCGACGCTGGTCCCGATGCACGGGTTCGCGAACAACGTGCACTGGTACCGCGGAGAGGTGGCGCTGCAGCCCGGCCAGGGCCTGATCGTGGCGGGCTCACCGAGTTTCGATGCCACCCAGAAGAACGTCTGGGTGGGGCTGTCGGAGGGCTGGTCGGTTCATCTCGCCGGCGATCCGTTCGATCCGGTCGAGGTCCTGGACATCGTCGACAGCGAGGTCGTGCGGGTCGCGAACATGGCGCCGAGCCTGTTCAACGTTCTGCTCGATCACGACACCAGGGGTGTCCTTCCCAAGCTCGATGCGGTCTTCCTCGGTGGCGAGGCCATGCGCGTGGACCGGCTGGGTCATCTCGCCGCGGCGGGCACCCGACTGGTCAACCACTACGGTCCCACCGAGGTGACCGACATGACGACCTTCCACGAGGTGACCGTCGACCACGCGAGCTACCCGGATGGGCGGATCCCGATCGGTGGGCCGCTCCCCAACGTCGATCTGTACGTCCTCGACGAGCACCTGCGGCCGGTTCCCGCGGGGGTGACCGGAGAGCTGTACGTCGGTGGCTCCGGTGTCGCGCGTGGATACGGCAACAGGTTCGGCCTCACCGCGTCGACGTTTGTCGCGGACCCCTTCCGTGGCGCAGGAACGCGCATGTACCGCACCGGCGACGTGGTGTGGTGGAACGCCGATGGTGAGCTCGAGTTCCAGGGCCGCAGCGACTTCCAGGTGAAGATCCGCGGACTCCGGATCGAGCTGGGCGATATCGAGGCCGCCGTCCTCGCGCACCCGGACGTGGTGGCGGCCACCGTGCTGGTCCACGAGAGTGATCTCGGGCAGCGGCTGATCGGCTACGCCGTCCCGGCGGCGGGCGCCGACCTCGACGTCGCTGCCGTCATCGGTCATGTCGGCGAGCTGGTGCCCAGCTACATGGTGCCCGCATCGATCATCGTGCTGGATCGGCTGCCGCTGACCGCGAACGGCAAGGTGGACCGAAAGGCGTTGCCGGAACCTGACTTCCGGACCCCGGTGTCCGCGTTCGTGGCGCCTGCCACCGCGATGGAGAAGACCATCGCCGCGGTGTTCGCCGAGGTGCTCGGCCTCGACGAGGTCAGCGTGGAGGACAGCTTCTTCGCGCTCGGCGGCGACAGCATCATGTCGATCCAGCTGGTCTCCCGCGCCAAGGAGGCCGGCGCGGTGTTCACCACCCGCGACGTGTTCGACTGTAAGACGGTCGCGGGACTCGCCGAGGTGGTCACGCGCCGTCAGCTCAGCGACGACGTCCAGTTCGTGCTCGACGAGTTGCCTGGCGGCGGCGTCGGTGACCTCCCGCTGTTGCCTGTGGTCCAGTGGATGGTAGATCGGGGACGCTTCGACCGGCTGGCACAGGCTGTCCTGTTGACGCTGCCCGACGCCGTCGACGACGGACACCTGCGGGACGCGCTGCAGTCCGTGCTCGACCACCACGACGCGCTGCGTTCACGCCTGGCGCGACATGCGGACGGGGAGTGGATCTTCCAGGTCGGCGAACCCGGTGCGGTGCGTGCCGGAGACCTCATGCGCACGGTCTCCCTCACTGTCGAGCCCGGTACCGACGAGTTCGAGGCCGCCGTCGACGAACTGCTCGACGCGGCTGCCGACCGACTAGACCCCGCGGCCGGGGTGATGGTGGCCGTGGTCAGGACGACCTCGCCGTCGGGTGCGGGTCGACTGCTGATCGTGATCCACCACCTCGCCGTCGACGGTGTCTCCTGGCGAGTGCTGATTCCCGACGTCGCGATCGCGTGGTCGAACACCGCCGCCGGACAGACGGTGGCGCTCGAGCCGGTCGGTACCTCCATGCGCCGGTGGGCGCACAGCCTGTCCGAGGAGGCTGGCAGCGACGCCCGCGCGGATGAGTTCGACCGCTGGCGAGAGGTGCTCGACGGACCGGACCCCGTGCTCGGTTCGCGTGCGCTCGACACGGCCGTCGACACGGCGGAGACCGCACAGACGGTCCGGATCGACATCTCGCCCGAGGTCACCTCGGCCGTGATGACCAGCATCCCCCGTGCGTTCCACGGTGGCGTCAACGACGGACTGCTGTCGGCACTGTTGCTCGCGGTCGCCCGCTGGCGCCGCGACCGTGGCGTCGACGAGTCCTCGGTCCTGTTGTCCCTCGAGGGCCACGGGCGCGACGACGACGTGATCGCCGGGGCCGATCTGTCCCGCACGGTCGGCTGGTTCACCAGTATCTTCCCGGTTCGCCTCGATCTCGCGGGCGCGGATCTCGACGACGCGCTCGCGGCGGGTCCGGCAGCGGGTGCGGTGGTCAAGGCCGTCAAGGAGCAGTTGCTCGCGGTTCCCGACGGCGGCCTCGGCTACGGCATGCTGCGTCACCTCGGGGAGGCGACCGGAGCCCGGCTGGCCGCGATGGCCGAGCCGCAGATCATCTTCAACTACCTGGGACGCACGGCGTCGGTCGGAGAGCACCTCATCGGCGCTCCGTGGACACCGGACGACACCGTCGGCATCGGCGGATTCATGTCGACCACCGACGGCACGACCCCGCTGTCGGCGACCGTCGAGATCAACGCAGGCATCGAGGGCGAGGGGCCGAACGCGCACCTCGCCGCCTCGTTCACTTTCGCGGGCGGACTGCTCAGCGAGGACGAGGCCCGATCGCTCGGGCACTGGTGGGCCTGTGCCCTCGAGGCGATCGCGACCTTTGCGAGCGGAAGTGACGCAGGCGGATTGACGCCGTCCGACCTGAATCTCGTTGAGCTGTCGCAGAAGCAGGTGGACCGGCTCGAGCAGCGGTACCCGAAGCTCACCGACGTGTGGCCGCTGGCGCCGCTGCAGCACGGCATGTACTTCCATTCGCTGCTGTCCTCGGACGTCGACGTCTACACCGCGCAGATCCTGATCGAACTCGGCGGCGACGTCGACGCCGATCGTCTCCGGACGGCCGGCCAGGCGCTGATCGACCGGCACGAGAACTTCCGGACCGCCTTCGTGCAGGACGAGGACGGTGGCGAGGTCCTGCAGGTGCTGCTGCACGACGCGCAGTTGCCGTGGACCCACACGGACCTGTCGTCGATGGACCCGCAGGCCGCCGCGGTCGAGGTGGAGCGGATCCTGGAGGCGGATCGGACCACCCGATTCGATCTCGGCTCGGCGCCGCTGACCCGCTTCCACCTGATCAAGACGGCACCCGCGAAGTGGCTGCTGACGGTCACCAACCACCACATCCTGATGGACGGCTGGTCGACCCCGTTGATCATCCGCGATCTGCTGACCCTCTATGCGGCGGCCGGTTCGTCCGACGTGCTGCCGAGGGCCCGTTCGTACCGGGACTTCCTCTCGTGGCTTGCGGCCCAGGATGCCGAGGCCACCAAGGCCCGCTGGCAGCGGGTGCTCGCCGGCATCGAAGAGCCGACCCTGCTGGCGGCGCGCAGCGAGGCGGCCGCGGAGGACACGGTGCCCGATGAGGTGTCCGCGGCGCTGTCCGCCGACCTCGACCGGCGGCTGTCCGAGCTGGGCCGCTCCCTCGAGGTCACCACGAACACGCTGCTGCAGGCGGCCTGGGGTGTGGTGCTCGGCCAGCTCACCGCCCGCGACGACATCGTCTTCGGTGCCACCGTCTCGGGGCGTCCGCCGGAGTTGGCAGGCGTGGAATCGATGGTCGGCCTGTTCATCAACACGGTCCCCGTCCGGATCGAGCTCGATTCCGAGGAGTCGGTCGCGGAGTTGCTCTCCCGCGTCCAGCGTGAGCAGTCCGAGACCCTCGGCCATCAGCACATGGGTCTCAGCGAGATCCTGACGGCGCAGGGCAAGGGAAACCTGTTCGACACCCTTGTGGTGCTCGAGTCCTACCCCGTCGACCGGCAGGGGCTGACCGAACACTCCGACATCGCGGGTATGCGTCTGCTCGATGTCGGGGTCCGTGACGGCTCGCACTACCCGCTCGCGGTCGTCGGACTGCTCGGCGAGACGCTCGAGCTGAACCTGAAGTACATGCCGTCGGTGTTCGACCGTGCCGCGGTCGAGGGCTTCCTCGGCCGCCTCGTGCGGGTGCTCGAGGCGTTCGCGGCGGACCAGGATGAACGCGTCGGCGGGATCGAGTTGCTCGGAGCCGACGAGCGCACCCGGCTGGTACCGGTGCGCGGCACGGGCTCGGTCTCGGGATCGACTCTGCCCGAGCTGCTCTCGGCGGCGGCAACGGCCAACCCGCAGTCGGTGGCGCTGGTTGCAGGCGGCCGGGAGCTGACCTATGCCGAGCTCGACGAGCGCTCGAACCGGGTGGCCCGCGCGCTCATCGCGGCAGGCGTCGGCCCGGAGACGTTCGTTTCGCTGGCGCTCCCGCGCTCGGTCGAATCCGTGCTCGGTGTGTGGTCGGTGTCGAAGGCGGGCGGCGCGTATCTGCCGATCGACCCGGGTTACCCCGAGGACCGGATCGCCCACATGGTGTCCGATTCGGGTGTGCGCATCGGGCTGACCGTCGCCGCGCACCGTGCCGGGCTGCCCGAGTCGGTCACCTGGGTCGTGCTCGACGATCCGCAGTTCGTCGCGCGCTGCGAGGGCCTGGCGGCGGGTGCCGTGGCCGACGCGGAGCGGGTCGCGCCGCTGCGGCTCGAGCACAGCGCCTACATGATCTACACCTCCGGCTCCACCGGGTTGCCGAAGGGCGTCGTCGTCACCCACACCGGGCTGGCGAACTTCGCGAGCGAGCAGCGGGAGCGGTACGGGGTGTCCGCGTCCTCGCGCACGCTGCACTTCTCCTCGCCGAGCTTCGACGCCTCGGTACTCGAACTGCTGCTCGCGGTCGGTGCCGGAGCGACGATGGTGATCGCCGGACCGGAGATCTACGGAGGCGAGGAGCTCCGCGCGCTCCTGGCGACCGAGGGCGTGACCCACGCCTTCGTCACCCCGGCGGCGCTGGCGACCGTCGATCCGTCCGGACTCGACACGGTCCGCACGGTCGTCGTCGGCGGCGACGCCTGCAGCCCTGACCTGGTGGCACGGTGGTCCGTCGGCCGGGCGATGTTCAACGCCTACGGCCCCTCCGAGGGCACGGTCGCGACCAACATCAGCGACGGGCTCGTCGCGGGCGAGCCCGTCACCATCGGCGGACCCATCCGTGGCGTGTCGGCCGTGGTCCTTGACGCGCGACTGCGTCCGGTCCCGGTCGGCGTCGCCGGCGAACTGTATGTCTCGGGGCTCGCGCTGGCCCGTGGTTACCACGGACGGACCGGCCTGAGCGCCGAGCGGTTCGTGGCCGATCCGTTCGGTGCGTCCGGTGGCCGGATGTACCGGACCGGGGACGTGGTGCGGTGGATCGAGGCGCCCGGCACCGACACCGGCCTGGCCATCGAGTACGTGGGCCGCAGCGACTTCCAGGTGAAGGTGCGCGGGTTCCGTATCGAGCTCGGCGAGATCGACGCCGCGCTCGGCGCCCACGAATCGGTCGACTTCGCGGTCACGGTCGGGCGTCCCGGTCCGTCCGGCGACATCCTGCTGGCGTCGTACGTGGTCCCGGTCTCCGAGGAGGCGGTCGATGCCGCCGAGTTGAAGGAGTTCCTCGGTCAGAGCCTGCCGGGGCACATGGTGCCCTCGTCGATCGTGTTGCTCGACGCGCTGCCGCTGACGGTGAACGGCAAGCTGGATCGGAAGGCGCTGCCGGAACCCGAATTCGTTTCGGACGGGAGCGAGTTCGTTGCGCCCGATTCCCCGGTCGAGGAATTGGTGGCCGGGATCTTCGCGGAGGTGCTCGGTCTGGATCGGGTGTCGGCGACCGATTCTTTCTTCGCACTCGGCGGGAACTCGTTGTCCGCGACCCGGGTGGTTGCCCGGGTCAACTCGGCGGCAGGCGCGGCACTCGGGGTGCGTGACCTGTTCGAGGCATCCACGGTGCGGGACCTCGCGGCGCGCGCGGTCAGCACGGCCGGACGTGCGCCGCGACCCGCGCTGACGGCGGGGGATCGGCCGGATCGCCTGCCGCTCTCGCTCGCGCAGCAGCGGATGTGGCTGATCAACCAGCTCGACACCGCCTCGCCGGTGTACAACATCGCGATCGCCGTGCGGCTTTACGGCAGCCTCGATTTCGACGCGCTCGGCTCGGCCGTGACGGATGTGCTCGCGCGGCACGAATCGGTGCGGACCGTCTACCCGGCGGACGAGGGGGTGCCCCGGCAGGTCGTGCTGCCTGCCTCCTCGGTCCCGATCGATCTCGACCCGGTGGAATGCGCGGAGGAGGCGCTGACCAGCGGGCTGGTCGAGTTCGCTTCCCACGGCTTCGACGTGACCTCGTCGCCGCCGCTGCGGACGCGGTTGTTCCAGGTGGGCGATCAGGAGTTCGTGCTCGCGCTGGTCGTGCACCACATCAGCGCCGACGGTGCCTCCATGGGACCGCTGGCACGGGACGTCATGCTCGCCTACGGGCAGCGGGTCACCGGGCAGGTGCCCGGCTGGGAGCCGCTCCCGGTGCAGTACGCGGACTACGCGCTGTGGCAGCGCGAGGTCCTCGGCGCCGAGGACGACCCGGAGTCGCTGGCCTCGCGTCAGCTCGACTTCTGGGAACGGACGCTGAGCGGCATGACCGCGCTGATCGAGTTGCCGACCGACCGGCCGCGGCCTGCGCGGCAGTCGATGGACGGCGGCAAGGTCGACTTCGAGATCGGTGCGGATCTGCTCGCCCGACTGCACGAGATCGCGCGCGGCAACGACGCCACCCTCTTCATGGTCACGCACGCGGCGCTCGCGGTGTTGCTTGCCCGTCTGACTGGCGGCGAGGACATCGCGATCGCCACCCCGGTGGCCGGGCGCGGCGAGGCCGAGCTCGACGGGCTGGTCGGGATGTTCGTGAACACGCTCGTCCTGCGGGCGGGGGTGGACCCGGGCGCGACCTTCACCCAGGTGGTCCAGCAGGCCAAGAAGGTCGACCTCGAGGCCTACGCGCACGCGGACGTGCCGTTCGACAGCGTGGTGGAGCGGCTCAACCCGGAGCGTTCGACCGCCTACTCGCCGTTGGCACAGGTGATGCTCTCGTTCGAGAACCTGGGACGTCCGACCCTGGAGCTGCCGGACCTGACGGCGTCGGAGTTCGACAGCGGGTTGGTCGCGGCCAAGCTCGACCTGCAGCTGACCCTCGTGGAGAACCGGGACGCGGAGGGCAAGGTGACCAGCCTGTCCGCCTCGTTCAACTACGCGGCCGCCCTCTTCGACGAGGCCACGGTCTCCAGCTTCGCCGATCGCTTCCTGCGGATCGTGACGGCCGTGGCCGACGACGCCGAGGTGATCGTCGGCGACATCGACATCTGGAGCGCGCCCGTCGACGAGTCGCCGAGCATCGCGGGGCCCACCGTCGACGACCTGCCGGTCCTGGTCGCCGCGGTGGCCGAGGTGGTGCCCGCCGAGATCGCTCTCGAGCACGACGGGATCAGCGTCACCTATGGGCAGATGGACGAGCGCCTGAAGCTGCTCACGGCATCGCTCGCGGACCGCGGCATGGCGGTCGAGGCAATCGTCACGACGGCCCTGACCAGCCTGGTGCCGACCATCCTGCTCGCGGCGGGCGGTAGCGGCGCCGGCGACGGCTTCGCCGACGTGGTGGACCGGTTGGTCGCCGACGCGGCGGCAGCGGCGGCACGACATTCGAAGGATCCGATGGTTCGCCTTGTGACCGGTCACTGATCCACAGCAGCGAGCCCCGTTGTGTCGGTCCCGTATGTTTAGCTGCGGTGATTCGTCGCATCGGACGGCTCGCTGTTCTGTGATGCGTAAACGAACGAACCAGCTCGAATGCTTCGGAGGAACTGTTGTCTGCTGCGGATCTGACTCGATCGATCGCCGCTCTCGCCTCGGACCGCCCGGACACGATCGTTGTGTCGGTCGACGGTATGTCGGCGACGTATCGGGAGCTCGATGAGCGTCTGCAGCTGCTGGCGGGGGCACTGTCCGATCGCGGCATGGATGCCGATGCCATCGTGTCCGTGGTCCTCACCGGCCTGGTTCCGACGATCGTTGCCGCCGAGGGCGGCATCGGTGGCGTGCTCGACAGGATCCACACCGACGCCTCCACCCTCGACCTTCCCGAGGAGGCCGCCGAGGCGCCGGCCGATGGATGGCCGTTGGTCTCGGCCGTCGCGTTGTGGCAGGAGTGGGTCGAGCGCGATCCCGAGATGATCGCCGTCGTCGAGGACGGCCGCCCGACCACTCGTGGTGAGCTCAACCGCAGGGCCAACCAGTTGGCGCGGGAACTCGCCGCACGGGGGGTGCGACCCGACGACGTGGTCTCCCTGATCGTTCCCCGTTCACTCGAGTGGATCGTCGGAATGCTCGCGGCGTGGAAGCTCGGCGCCGCCTACTCGCCGCTCGACCCCGCGTGGGCCATCGAGCGGACCGAGGGGCTCATCGAGGCGAGCGGGGCCAGGGCCGTGGTCGCACTGAGCGGTTGGCCCGCGCTGGCGGACGCGACCTTCGAGGTGACGGTCCTCGACGATCCCGACACCGTGGCACGCCTGCAGGCGTACGACGCGACGGATCTGGAGCGGGACCCCTGGCTGGACGACGACGCGGGCATGCGGCTGGCCTATGTCATCTCGACGTCGGGTTCGACCGGCCGTCCGAAGCCGACCCTGGTGCCGATGCGCGGCGTCTCCAACACCTTCCAGGCCTACCGCCGCATGCTGGACTTCGGCGCGGGCACCGGTGTCCTGATGGCGAACTCGCCGCTGTTCGACCTGACCCAGAAGAACATCTGGGTCGCGCTCGCGTACGGCGGCGTGCTGCACCTGTCGGAGGACGGCTTCGACCCGCAGCCGATCCTGCGTCAGATCGGGACCGGGGACGTCCAGATCGCCAACATGGCGCCGAGCGCATTCGAGGTGCTGGCCGACCTCGACACCGAGGGCGTGCTGACCAACCTGGGCGCCGTGATCCTCGGCGGTGAGCAGATCCGGCCCGCCGCGTACAACGGGTTGATCGGCACCGAGACGCGGATGATCAACAGCTACGGTCCGACCGAGGCCTCCGACGTCACGTCGATCTACGAGCTGGACCTCTCTGCACCTGACGCCGAGCAGGGCCAGATCCCGATCGGTACCGCATGGGAGGGTGTGGATTACCACGTCCTCGATGGCCGCCTGCGGCCGGTGCCCGCGGGTATCACGGGTGAGCTCTACATCGGTGGCAACGCGGTCGGCCGCGGCTACGGCGGCATGACCGCACTGACCGCATCACGATTCATCGCGAGCCCGTTCGGCTCCGGCGGCGCCCGGCTCTACCGGACCGGCGACCTGGTGCGCGAGCGCAGCGACGGTGAGCTGGTGTTCCTGGGGCGCAGTGACTTCCAGGTCAAGATCCGTGGTCTCCGGATCGAGCTCGGTGAGATCGAATCCGTACTGGTCGCGAATGCCGATGTCCTGCAGTCCATCGTCGTCGTGCACGACGACAACCGGGTGCAGCGCCTCGTCGGGTACGTGACCGCCGTCGCGGGCGCGACGATCGACACCGATCAGGCGCTGGCCGACGTGGGCCGGACCCTGCCGGCGTACATGGTTCCCGACCTGCTGCTCGTGCTCGACGAGATGCCGCTCAACACGAGCGGAAAGATCGACAGGAAGGCGCTGCCGCGCCCGCAGTTCGAGTCGCATTCCGATCACTACCGGGAGCCGTCGACCCCGGCCGAGATCGTGGTGGCGCAGATCTTCGGTGAGATCCTCGGCATCGAGCGGGTCGGCGCCGACGATTCGTTCTTCGAGATCGGCGGCAACTCGCTGTCGGCGGCCCGGGTGGTGGCGCGGGCCAACGCGGCACTCGGCTCGGATGTGAATCTGCGCGAGGTGTTCGATGCACCCACGGTGGCCGGGCTTGCCGCTCTCGCGGCCGCGGGGGCCGGGACCGGTCGTCGTCGGCCGGAACTCGTGGCGCAGCCGCGACCCGACCGGATCCCGTTGTCGCTGGCTCAGTCTCGGATGTGGTTCATCAACCAGTTCGACACCTCGTCGCCCGCCTACAACCTCCCGCTCGGTATCCGGCTGACCGGTGCCCTCGACACCGAGGCATTGGCGGCCGCGGTGACGAGTGTGCTCGAGCGGCACGAGTCCCTGCGCACCGTGTTCCCGGACGACGGGGACGGCCCGCATCAGGTGGTGCTGCCCGCAGGCGGACTCGACATCGATCTGACCCCGGTCCAGGTCCGTGACGAGGCCGACCTGATGACCACGCTCGCGGACCTCGCGTCTCAGGGCTTCGACGTCACCGTCGAGATCCCGGTCCGGCCGCGCCTGTTCCGGTTGGCCGAGGACGAGCACGTCCTGCTGTTCCTGGTGCATCACATCTCCTCGGACGGCGCGTCGATGGCGCCGCTGGCGAGGGATGTCGTCATCGCGTACTCGAGCTGGGCGAGCGGCGAGCGCCCGGCGTGGGCGCCGCTCGACGTCCAGTACGCGGATTTCGCGATGTGGCAGCGCGAGCTGCTCGGCGTCGAGGACGACCCGGAATCGCTGCTGGCGCGGCAGGTCGGCTACTGGGTCGACGAGCTCGCCGGGATCCCGGAGGTGCTGCCGCTGCCGACCGATCGCCCGCGTCCCGCGGTCATCTCCATGGAGGGCGCTCGGGTCGAGTTCGAGATCGGCCAGGATCTGCACGGCCGCTTGCTCGAGCTGGCGCGCGAGCACGAGGCGACCCTGTTCACCGCCGTGCACGCCGCGTTCGCCGTGCTCCTCTCGAAGCTGTCCGGCACGGACGACATCGTCCTCGGTACACCCACCGCGGGTCGCGGCGAGCGTGAACTCGACGACCTCGTCGGCATGTTCGTCAACACCCTCGCGTTGCGGACCGTGGTCGACCCGGCGAAGTCGTTCGTCGAGATGCTTCGCAGCACAAGGGAATCGGACATCGGTGCGCTCGCGCACGCGGATGTGCCGTTCGAGCGCCTGGTGGAACTCCTCGCGCCCGAGCGGTCCACCGCGCACTCGCCGATCTTCCAGGTGGTCATCGCGCTGGAGAACACCGAGGCCGCGGTCCTGGAACTGCCCGACCTCACGGTCGGCGAGGTCGACCCCGGCGTGACCTTCGCGAAGTTCGACCTGCAGCTCTCGGTGGGCGAAAAGGCCGATCAGTCGGGGATGACCGGCACCCTGGTGTACGCGACAGACCTGTTCGACGAATCGAGCGTGCGCACCCTCGGAGAGCGGTTCGTGCGTCTGCTCGAGGCGGTCACCGCCGATCCGTCGGTTCCGGTCGGCAACGTGGAGATCACCAGCCAGGACGAGCGCCTGGCCCTCATGCCGGTGCGCGGCGCGGATTCCGCGGACCCGGTCTCGCTGGCGGCGCTGCTGACCTCCGGAACCGCGGAACGCGGTGCCCCTGCCCTGGTCTCCGGTGACCGCGTGGTGTCCTACGGGGAGCTCGACGATCGGTCCAGCGCCCTTGCCCGGGTGTTGATCTCGCACGGAGCCGGTCCCGAGACCTTCGTGGCGCTCTCGCTCGCGCGGTCGATCGAGTCGGCGGTCGCGGTGTGGGCCGTCGCGAAGACCGGCGCGGCGTTCGTGCCGATCGACCCCGCCTACCCCGCCGACCGGATCGAGCACATGGCCTCGGACTCGGGGGCGACGCTCGGCCTGACCACGACCGGGGCGCTCGCCGGACTGCCGTCCGGTGTGCGCTGGCTGGCGATGGACGATCCGGGTTTCCTGGCGGACTGGAACGCCGAGCGCACGGATCCGATCCTCGATGCCGACCGCACCACGCCTGCGCGCGTGGACAACCCGGCGTTCATGGTCTACACCTCCGGCTCCACCGGGCTCCCCAAGGGCGTGGCGGTCACGCACACCGGCCTGGTCAACATCGTCGCCGAGCACCGAGAGAAGTTCGGCGTGCAGGCCACGTCGAGGGTGCTGCACTTCGCGTCGCCGAGCTTCGACGGCGCGGTGTGGGAACTGCTGATGGCCTCGGTCGCGGGCGCGGCCGCCGTCATCGTGGCACCCGGCATCTACGGCGGCGACGAGCTGCGCGAGGTGATGCTCGAGCAGCGGGTGACGCACGGCTACACGGGACCCGCCGCGTTGAACACCGTCGATCCCACCGGCCTGGTCGACCTGGAGTCGATCTCGGTGGCGGGCGAGGCGGTCAGCCCGGAGCTGGTGGCCAAGTGGGCGCCCACCTATCCCTTCCGGAACCTGTACGGCCCCACCGAGACCACCATGATCGCGACGATCTCGGAACCGATGGTCGCGGGCGCGCCGGTCACCATCGGTGGCCCGATCCGCGGGGTGTCCGCAGTGGTCCTCGACGGGCGACTTCGCCCCGTCCCCTTCGGTGTGACGGGTGAGCTCTATCTCGCGGGTCCGGCGCTGGCCCGCGGCTATCACGGCCGTTTCGACCTGACCTCGACCCGGTTCGTGGCCGACGTGTCCGGCGGGGCGGGTGCACGGATGTACCGCACCGGTGACCTCGTCCGCTGGGTCGACCGATCCGCCGCGGGCGACCGGTCCCGGCTCGAGATCGAGTACGTGGGGCGCAGCGACTTCCAGCTCAAGGTGCGCGGCTTCCGGATCGAGCTCGGTGAGATCGACGGCGCACTCGCGGCGCACGAGTCCGTCGACACCGCATACACGATCGGCCGGGAGGGACCGGCCGGTGCCACCGTGCTGGTGTCCTACGTCGTGCCGGTGCCCGGTGCCGCGCTCGCCGACCGCGAGCTGACGGAGTTCGTGTCCCGTTCGCTGGCCCCGCACATGGTGCCGTCGGCGATCGTGGTGATCGACGCGCTGCCCGTGACGATCAACGGCAAGGTGGACCGGAAAGCGCTGCCGGAACCCGACTTCGGCTCGGCCGCGGAATCGTATGTCGCTCCGTCGAACGCGATGGAGGAACTCCTGGCCGGCCTGTTCGCCGAGGTGCTCGGCGTCGACCGGGTCAGCGTCGCCGACTCGTTCTTCGCGTTGGGCGGCGACAGCATCGTCTCCATCCAGTTGGTGGCCCGGGCGAAGGCCGCGGGCGTGCTGATCAAGGCCAGGGACGTCTTCGAGCGCAAGACCGTCACCGGTCTGGCACTGGTCGCCACGACGGCCGCGGAGACGGACGCCGCGGTGCTGGAGGAGCTCGCGGGCGGCGGTGTCGGCGACATGCCGCTGCTGCCGGTGGCGCGCTTGGCGCTGGAGAACGGCGCGGGGTCGCGGTTCTCCCAGGCGGTGTTGCTGACGGCACCGCTCGGACTCGACCGCGACACCCTGGCGGCGACGGTGCAGGCGGTGTTCGACCAGCATCCGATGCTGCGGTCGGTGCTGACCTCCGCGGACGGGGACGCACCCGTGCTGCGCGCCCGTGAGCTCGGTGCGGTCGACGCGAACACCGTGATCGACCGGATCGAGTTCGATTCCGAGAATGCTCCCGGCAGTGCGGGATTCGAGCGGATCGCGGCTGCGGCACTGGACACGGCCGCGGACCGACTCGACCCTGCCGCCGGCGTGATGGTGCAGGTCGTCTGGTTCGATCCGGCATCGCAGCTCGGTGAGGCGAACGGTCGCCTGCTCCTGGTACTGCACCACCTCGTTGTGGACGGCGTGTCCTGGCGCCTGCTGGTGCCCGCCCTTGCCTCGGCCTGGGGCCAGATCGTCGCGGGCGGAACGCCGAGCTTCGAGCCGGAGGTCACCTCGATGCGCCGGTGGGCGCACGCCCTCGCGGACGAGGCACGTTCGGACTCGCGGGTGGCCGAGCTCGGTTACTGGCGTGAGGTTCTGGCGACGCCGGAGGCGCCGATCGGATCGCGGCCACTCGACGCGCAGCTCGATACCGTGGCGACCAGGGGACAGGTGTCTCTCGAGTTGCCCGCCGATGTGACCGACGGGCTACTCACCGGGGTGCCCGCCCGATTCCGGGGCGGCGCCCAGGACGGACTGCTCGCGGCCCTCGCCCTCGCCGTCGCCGCATGGCGGCGAGCCCGCGGCGGAAGCGGCGCGGCGGAGTCCTCGACCCTGATCACCCTGGAGGGACACGGCCGCGAGGACCAGGTCGCGCCGGGCGCGGATCTCTCGCGGACCGTCGGGTGGTTCACCAGCGTGTACCCCGTTCGGCTCGACCTCGGTGGGGCCGACCTCGATGACGCACTCGCGGGCGGGGCAGCGGCGGGAGCGGCGGTCAAGGCCGTCAAGGAGCAGCTGCTGGCGGTGCCGGACAACGGCATCGGGTACGGCCTGCTGCGGTACCTCAACCAGGAGACCAGCGCGGAGCTGAGCTCCGGGGCGGTTCCCCAGATCAGCTTCAATTACCTCGGCCGGTTTGGGACCGGGGAACTCACCGACGAGATCCGTGGCCTCGGCTGGATCCCGGTCACCGACGGCGGCGTGCTCGGCGGCGCGGCCGATCCGGCCATGGCGCCCGAGTCGGCGTTGGAGATCAACGCGTCGGTGCTGCCGGGCGGTGGCCTGTCGGCCACCCTGTCCTTCGCGACCGGTGTGCTCACCGAGGCCGAGGTCGAGGAGTTCGCCGGATTCTGGCGCGCCGCGATGACCGCGATCAGCGCGCACGCGCGCACCGAGGCGGCAGGCGGTCTGACCCCGTCCGACCTGCCACTGGTGTCCCTGTCGCAGGACCAGATCGAACTGTTCGAGTCGCGCTATCCGAGCGTCGAGGACCTGTGGTCCCTGTCCCCGCTGCAGCACGGCCTGCTCTTCCACGCGCTGCTCACCGAGGGCATGCCGGACGTGGTGGACGTCTACACCGCGCAGTTCGTGCTCGACCTGGCCGGATCGGTCGACGCCGACCGGCTGCGGCGCGCCGCCGACCGGCTCCTCGTCCGGAACCCGAACCTGCGTTCGGTGTTCCTCGTGGACGAGGCAGTGGGATCGGTCCAGGTCGTGGTCGGCGACACCCGGGCCCCGCTCGCGCTGCACGACCTCAGCGGCCTCGACGAGGAGTCGAGGGCGGCCGAGCGGCAGCGGATCCTCGATGCGGACCGCGCGAGGGGCTTCGACATGGCGACGCCGCCGCTGGTCCGGCTGACCCTGCTCGCGTTGGCGGCCGATCGCTGGCAGCTCGTGTTCACCAACCATCACGTGATCCTCGACGGCTGGTCGACCCCGCTGGTCATCCGTGAGCTGATGGCGCTCTACGCCATGGACGGCGACGATTCGGCGCTGCCGCGGGCCAGGGACTACAAGGACTACCTGCACTGGCTCGCCGGACAGGACCGCGCACAGTCGCTGGAGACCTGGCGGAACGCGCTTGCCGGAGCGGATGATCCGACCCTGCTCGCGCCGGCGGTGCAGGGCGTCAACCACGCCGCGGTGCCGGGCAAGGTGGAGGGTTCGCTCTCCGCCGAGGAGACCGCGGGTGCCGAGGCGCTCGCGGCAGAGCTTGGCGTCACGCTGAACACGCTGGTGCAGACGGCCTGGGGCGTCGTGCTCGGCATGCTCAGCGGCCGTGGCACCGTCGTGTTCGGTGCAACCGTGTCCGGTCGACCGTCGGACCTGTCCGGCGTCGAGTCGATGGCCGGACTCTTCATCAACACCATTCCCGTTGCCGTGCGGCTCGTTCCGCACGAGCCGGTTCGCGAGCTGCTCGCACGCCTGCAGTCGGAGCAGGCGGGCCTGCTCGACCACCACTTCGTCGGGCTGACCGACATCCACCGGGCGGCGGGTGACGCCGCACTGTTCGACACCGCCGTGATCTACGAGTCCTATCCGGTGGACACCTCCGGAGTCGGCGGCGACGTCGACATCGCCGGGATGCGGTTGATGGGTGTGGAATCCGCTGCCGCGAGCCATTTCCCGCTCTCGATCGTGGCCGCTCCCGTCGACGGCCGTCTGCACCTCGCCGCCGAGTTCCAGCACGAGGCCTTCGACGAGGCGACCGTTGCGGGTCATCTCGACCGCACGATCCGGGTGCTGCGCGAGTTCGTGGCGCGTCCGGAGGCGAACGTCGGTTCGCTGCGGCTGGTCACCGACGACGAGCTGCAACTGCTCGGCTCGTACAACCGCACCGAACTCGCCCGCACCTCGGAGACGTTGCTCGAACGCATCGACGCACGGGTGGCCGAGGACGCGTCCGCGATCGCGGTGGTGGCATCGGGCACGAGCGTCACGCGCGGCGAGCTCGAGCGTCGCGCCAACCGGTTGGCTCATGAGCTGATCGCGTCGGGCGTCGGCATCGATGACGTGGTGGCCCTGATCGTCCCGCGGTCGGTGGACTGGGTGGTCGGCATGCTCGCGGCGTGGAAGGTCGGCGCGGCCTACCTGCCGGTCGACGCGAAGGCGCCCGCGGACCGGATCGCAGCCGTTCTGGAGGACTGCGAGGTCGGGGCCGTGGTGCTCGCGGACGGGTGGAGCGAGGAGCTCGCCTACTCCGGAGCGCTCGTGCGGCTTGGCGATGCGGACACCGAGGCCCGGCTCGCGAGCAGGCCGGAGACGGCCCCGCCGAACCGCTGGACCGAACCCGGTGCCGGTCACCGACTCGCCTACGTGATCACCACCTCGGGATCGACCGGCAGGCCGAAGCCGACCCTGGTGCCGATGGCAGGCGTCCTCAACACCGCCGAGTGGTACCGCGGTGAGATCCGCCTCGAGCCGGGTGACG
Source organism: Rhodococcus sp. NPDC055112 (assembly GCF_053607505.1). Classification (NCBI taxonomy): domain Bacteria; kingdom Bacillati; phylum Actinomycetota; class Actinomycetes; order Mycobacteriales; family Nocardiaceae; genus Rhodococcus; species Rhodococcus sp. NPDC055112. Next base: position 98,320 of record NZ_JBSGTR010000007.1, on the reverse strand, counting down.
GTGCGCTGGTCGCGAACTCGCCGGTCTTCGACCAGACGCAGAAGAACGTGTGGGTCACGCTGTCCGACGGTGGCGTGCTGCACCTGGCGGGGGACCCCTTCGACCCGATCGAGATCCTCGAGATCATCGGTGGCGGCTCGGTGGTCAACGCGAACCTGGCGCCGAGCGCGTTCGCCACGCTGCTCGACGCGGACGCGGACCAGTCGGTGCTGCCTGCGCTGCGGTCGTTGCACCTGGGCGGCGAGTCGTTCAACCCGGCCAGGCTCGCGCACCTCGAGGCTGCGGGCACCCGGCTGCACAACAACTACGGGCCGACCGAGGCCACCGACATGATCACCGATCACCGGTTGCGGTCGGTGACCACCGGCTATCCCGACGGCCGGGTGCCGATCGGGCCCGCGCTGCCGAACTACGAGCTGTACGTGCTCGACCAGCACCTGCGCCTGGTGCCCCCCGGCGTCGCGGGTGAGCTGTACATCGGCGGTGTCGGTGTGTCCCGCGGCTACGGAAACCGGTTCGCGCTCACCGCGGCCCGGTTCGTGGCGAACCCGTTCCGTGGCGGCGGCGAGCGGATGTACCAGTCCGGCGACGTCGTGTACTGGAACACCGACGGCGAGCTCGAGTACGTCGGCCGCACCGACTTCCAGGTCAAGATCCGTGGTCTGCGGGTAGAGCTCGGTGAGATCGAGATGGCGTTGCTGGCCGACCCGCGGGTGGGTCAGGTCGCCGTGGTGGTCAAGACCACCGAGACCGGGATCGACCGGTTGGTCGCCTACGTGGTTCCCGCCGACTCCGCGGACGGACTCGACGAGGCGGTCACCGAGGTCGCCCGGCGCGCCCTGCCCGACTACATGGTGCCCTCGGCGGTCGTGGTCCTCGACGAGTTCGAGCTGACCCCCAGTGGCAAGGTCGATCGGAAGGCGCTGCCGGATCCCGATTTCGGCTCCGCGGAGGAGTCCTACCGGGCGCCCGCGACCGTCGTCGAGGAGATCGTCGCGGCCGTGTACGGCGAACTGCTGTCGGTGCCACGGGTGTCCGCGACCGACAGTTTCTTCGCCCTCGGCGGCGACTCGCTCGTCGCGACCAAGGTCGTGGCCCGGGTCAACGCGGGTACCGGGGCGGCGCTCCGTCTGCGCGACCTCTTCGAGGCGCCGACGGTGTCCGAACTGGCCGCCCGGATCGAAGGCGGGGAAGGCCGGGCCGAGGCGCGCAGCGAACTGTCGGCCCGACCGCGTTCCGGTCGGATCCCGTTGTCGCTGGCTCAGTCTCGTATGTGGTTCCTGAACCAGTACGACACCTCGTCGCCGGTCTACAACATCCCGATGGCGATCAGGCTCAGCGGCGCACTCGACACCGGCATCCTCAGGGCCGCGCTCGCTGACGTTCTCGAACGCCACGAGTCCCTGCGGACGATGTTCCCGAACACCGACGACGGTCCGTACCAGATGATCGTGCCTGCGGCGGACGTCGACCTGGACGTGAGCACCGCGACCGTCTCCGAGTCCGGCCTCGCGGCCGAGCTGGTCGCGTTCTTCTCCGAGGGCTTCGACGTGACGACCGGGATCCCGTTGCGGGTCAGGATCGTCCGGGTCGGCGACGCGGACGTCGCCGAGCACGTGCTGGCGATGTCGATCCATCACATCTCGTCCGACGGCGCCTCGACCGCGCCGCTGGCCAGGGATCTGATCACCGCCTACCTCGCGCGCACCGCGGGCGAGGCGCCGCGGTGGACCCCGCTCGAGGTCCAGTACGCGGACTTCAGCATCTGGCAGCGCGAGGTCCTCGGCACCCCTGACGATCCGAAGTCGTTGGCGGCGCAGCAGATCGAGTACTGGAGAACGGCACTCGCCGGGATCCCCGAGGTCCTCGAGCTCCCGGGGGACCGCCCGCGGCCCTCGCAGCAGTCCTTCCGGGCAGGCAGCGTCTCCTTCGCCGTCGACCCCGAGCTGCGTGGACGCCTGGATGCGCTCGCCCGCGAACACGGGGCCACCCTGTTCATGGCCGTGCACGCGGCGCTCGTGGTGTTCCTGTCTCGGCTCGGCAACACCGACGACGTCGCCATCGCGACGCCCGTCGCGGGACGCGGTGAACGTCAGCTCGACGATCTCGTCGGCATGTTCGTCAACACGCTGGTGCTACGTACGGCCATCGATGCGGATGCTTCCTTCGCCGAGCTCCTCGCGCAGGTTCGGGAGACCGACCTCGGTGCCTTCGGCAACGCCGACGTGCCGTTCGAGCAGTTGGTCGAGGCACTCAATCCCACCCGTTCGCGTGCGCATTCGCCGTTCGCCCAGGTGATCCTCGGGTTCCAGAACCTCGAGCAGGCCGCGCTCGAACTGCCGGGGCTCACGGTGAGCGCGCTGGAGAGCGGACTGCAGGTCGCGAAGTTCGACCTGCAGCTGATGATGATGGAGAGCGATCCCGCGGGCGGCGGCGGGCTGACCGCCGAGTTCACGTACGCCTCCGATCTGTTCGACGAGTCGACGGTCCGGGACTTCGCCACTCGCTTCCTGCGGGTCCTGGAGGCCGTTGTCGCGGCTCCCGCGCAGGCGGTCGGCGACCTGAGCCTGCTCGACTCGCAGGAGCAAGCGCGGCTCTCACCGGTGTCCGGATTCCCGAGCATCGCCCCGGCCACCCTGCCGGAGTTGCTTGCCGCGGCCGTCGCGCTGAACCCCGATGCGCACGCGGTGGAGTTCGGTGACCTCGCGATGACGTACAGCCAGCTCGACGAACTCTCGAACAGGCTGGCGCGCAGGCTCATCGGAGCAGGCGTCGGCGCCGAGGACTTCGTCGCGGTGGCGTTGTCCCGGTCCGCCGGGTCGGTGCTCGCGGTCTGGGCGATCGCCAAGACCGGCGCCGCCTTCGTGTCGCTCGACCTGTCGTACCCGCAGGAGCGGATCGAGTACCTGGCCGCGGATTCCGGTGTCCGGGTCGGGCTCACCGACCTGGCGAGCATCGACTCCGTGCCCGGCTCGGTGAGCTGGTTGGCGCTCGACGACGTCGAGTTCTCCGCCTCGGTCGACGAACAGTCGTCCGAGCCGATCACCGACACCGATCGGGTCCGGCCGCTGACGCTCGAGTCGGGGGCCTACATGGTCTACACCTCGGGCTCCACCGGCAAGCCCAAGGGCGTGCTCGTCACGCACACCGGCCTCGCGAACTTCGCTGCGGCGCAGCGTGAGCACTACTCGGTGACCCGTGACTCACGGACCCTGCATTTCGCGTCGCCGAGCTTCGACGGTGCGGTGCTGGAACTGCTTCTCGCGATCGGTTCCGGCGCAACGATGGTGATCGCGCCGCCGAGCATCTACGGCGGCCAGGAGCTGGGTGACTTCCTCCGTGAGGAGCGGGTGACCCACGCATTCGTCACGACGGCCGCCCTGGCGACCGTCGACCCGGTCGGGCTGGACGAGCTCACCGACGTCGCGGTCGGCGGCGAGGCCGTGCAGGCCGAGCTGGTCGCCAGGTGGGCGCCCGGCAGGCGCCTGTTCGACGTCTACGGTCCCACCGAGACGTCGATGGTGATCACCATGAGCCGGCCGATGGTGCCGGGCGGATCGATCAACATCGGCGGCCCCGTCCGCGGCGCCGACGCGATGGTGCTCGACGGCCGCCTGCACCCGGTCCCGGTCGGGGTGCCCGGCGAGCTGTACTTCGCGGGCCCCGCGCTTGGCCGCGGTTATCACCAGCGGTTCGCGCTGACGGCGGACCGCTTCGTCGCGAACCCGTTCGCGGACGACGGATCCCGGATGTACCGGACCGGCGACGTGGTGCGCTGGATCGAGAACGACGGCGTGCTGGCCATCGAATACGTTGGCCGCAGCGACTTCCAGCTCAAGGTCCGCGGCTTCCGCATCGAGCTCGGCGAGATCGACGCGGTTCTCACTCGGCACGAGAGCGTCGAGTTCGCGGCGACGATCGGCCACAAGACCGCCTCGGGCAACACGGTGCTGGTGGCGTACGTGCTCGCAGGCGCCGGTCGGAGCGTCGACAGGTCGGTCCTGGCCGAGTACGCGGGCGTCGAGATGCCCGCGCACATGGTGCCCTCGGCCTTCGTCGAGCTCGATTCGATCCCTTTGACGCCCAACGGAAAGCTGGATCGCAGGGCACTGCCCGAGCCGGTCTTCGAGTCGGCCGCCGAGTACCGCGCCCCGCGCAACCCGGTGGAAGAGGTGATCGCTGGAGTCTTCGCCGACGTCCTCGGCGTGGACCGGGTCTCGGTGGACCAGGACTTCTTCGACATCGGCGGCAACTCACTGGTGGCCACCCGGGTGGTGGCACGGGTGAACGCCGCGCTCGGTGTCGCGATGGGTGTGCGAGAACTGTTCGACGCCCCAACGGTGGAGTCGCTGGCGGTGGCCGCGGCATCGATGTCCGGCAGGGACGTCGACCGCCCCGCGCTGGTCGCGCGGCCGCGGACCGGCCGGATCCCGCTGTCGATGGCACAGAAGCGGATCTGGTTCCTCAACCAGTTCGACACCGCCTCGGCCGCGTACAACATCCCGCTCGGGGTCAGGTTGTCCGGTGTGCTGAACGTGGAGGCATTGCAGCAGGCCATGTTCGACGTGCTGGCCAGGCACGAGTCGCTGCGGACGATCTACCCCTCCGGCCAGGACGGACCGGAACAGCGCGTGATCGAGGTGGGCGCGGCGTCGATCGAGCTCGCCCGGATCGCCGTCACGGAGCCCGAGCTGATGGCAAGGGCGGCGGAGTTCGCAGGCCGGGGCTTCGACGTCACGGATTCGATGCCGGTGCGGGCGGCGCTGTTCGAGGTTTCGGCCGAGCAGCACGTGCTGTTGGTCGTGGTGCACCACATCAGCGCCGACGGCTCCTCGATGGCGCCGCTCGCCAGGGACGTGATGAGTGCCTACGTGGCGCGGTCGCAGGGCGAGGCGCCGCACTGGGAACCGCTGCCGGTGCAGTACGCCGACTACGCGCTCTGGCAGCGCGAGGTCCTCGGCGCGGAATCGGATCCGGAGTCGGTGATCGCCAAGCAGGTCGACCACTGGCGTGATGCCCTGTCCGGCCTGCCGGATCTGCTGGAGCTGCCGACCGACCGCCCACGGCCCGCCATGCAGTCGATGCGGGGCGAGCGGGTGGACTTCGAGGTCCCGTCGCAGCTGTCGACCCAGATCGACGCGCTCGCGCGGACGACGGGCACCACATCGTTCATGGTGATGCAGGCCGCCTACGCGGTGCTGTTGATGCACCTGAGCGGCACCGGCGACATCGCGGTCGGCACCGCCGTCGCCGGTCGTGGCGAGGAGGCACTCGACCCGATCGTCGGCATGTTCGTCAACACCCTCGTGTTGCGCACGCAGATGGAGTCGGCCGACACCTTCCGGTCGGTTCTCGAGGCGGTGCGCGAGGGCGACCTGCAGGCCTTCTCGCATGCCGATCTGCCGTTCGAGCGGCTCGTCGAGATCCTCGACCCGGAACGGTCGACCGCGCATGCCCCGTTGGTGCAGGTGTCGTTCGGCTTCGAGAACGTCGACACCCCGGTCTTCGAGCTGCCCGGCCTCACGGTCAGCGGGCTTCCCACCGACCTGGGCCAGGCGAAGTACGACCTGGAGCTCTCCTTCTCCCAGCAGTCCGACGAGGCCGGGAACACCGGCTTCGCGGGCGTGTTCGGATTCGCCACCTCGCTGTTCGACCGCGAGAGCGTGGAGCGGATGGCGCAGCGGTTCGTCCGGATCCTGACCACAGCCGTCGCCGACCCCGAGGTCGTCGTCGGGGACATCGACCTGCTCGAGCCGGACGAGCGCGAGCGCGTGCTGTCCGAGTTCAACCAGACCGCGGTCCCGGTGGAGCCGACCACCCTGGTGGAGCTGATCGACCGGTCGGTCGCGCGGACGCCCGATGCGCCCGCGATGACCTTCGGGGAGACCACCCTCAGCTTCGCCGAGTTCGACGCCCGCGTGAATCGTCTGGCCCGGCACCTGATCTCCGAGGGCGTCGGACCCGAGACGCTGGTCGTCCTCGCGGCCCGCCGGTCGCTCGAGATGATGGTCGGGATGTACGCCGTGATGAAGGCGGGCGGCGCCTACGTGCCGGTCGATCCTGATCAGCCGGCCGAACGACTGGAGCTGGTGCTCTCGATCGCGCAGCCCGTCGCCGTTCTCACCACGTCATGGGACGGGGTCGAGCTGCCTGCCGGTGTTCCGGTCGTGGAGATCGACTCGGCTCCGACCGGTCATCTCGATGCCGCCCCGATCACCGACGCCCAGCGGTTGCGTCCGTTGCGCCGCGGCAACCCCGCGTACGTGATCTTCACCTCCGGTTCCACGGGTGTGCCCAAGGGCGTGGCCGTCAGTCATGCCGCGATCGTCAACCAGCTCAGCTGGTTCATCGGCGAGTACGAGATGACGGCATCGGATGTGGTGCTGCAGAAGACGCCGATCGTGTTCGACCCGTCGGTGTGGGAGCTGTTCGTGCCCTTCATCTCCGGCGGTCACCTGGTGATCGCCAAGCCGGACGGGCACCGCGACGCCGAGTACCTCATCGAGGTTTCGCGTCGGTGGAACGTCACCACTCTCGGCTTCGTGCCGTCGATGCTGGCGGCCTTCCTGTCCAGCCCCGAGCTGGCGTTCCCGCCGTCGGTGCGATCGCTCCAGTTGGCGGGCGAGGCGCTGAGTCCCGAGCTCGCAGCCCGCACGCTGGCGAGCGCGTCGCTCGGGATCAACAACGCCTACGGGCCGACCGAGACCACGCTGACCTCGGTGCACTACTGGGCCGACGGCACCGAGACCGGCTCGATGCCGATCGGCATCCCGGTGTGGAACAGCCAGGCCTACGTGCTCGACTCGCGCCTGAACCCGGTGGTCCCCGGTGCCAGGGGAGAGCTCTATCTCGCGGGCGGTCAGGTTGCCCGCGGCTACCACGCCCGGTCGGGGCTGACCGCGGAGCGGTTCGTGCCGAATCCCTTCGGCGCACCCGGCTCCGTCATGTATCGGACCGGTGACCTCGGGCGCTGGGGTCGCGACGGGCAGCTGGAGTATCTGGGACGCACCGACTTCCAGGTCAAGATCAGGGGTCAGCGGATCGAGCTCGGCGAGATCGAGTCGGCCCTGCTCGACCATCCGTCGGTGGCCCAGGCGGTGGTGATCGCGGCGGACACCGAACGTGGTCAGCGCCTGGTCGCCTACCTGGTGGCCGCGACGGGCGTCACCGTCGACACCGGCGACGTGCGGGCCGACGTGGCCAGGGCGTTGCCCGGCTACATGGTGCCGGACGCCTTGATCGTGCTCGAGGCGATGCCCGTGACCAGCAACGGCAAGCTGGACCGGCGGGCACTGCCCGCGCCGGAGTTCGCCTCCGTCGCCGACACCTACGTCGCGCCCCGCACCCCCGCGGAGCGGACGATCGCCGCGGTGTTCGCGGAGGTGCTCGGTGTGGAGCGGGTCAGCGTCGAGGAGTCGTTCTTCGCCCTCGGCGGTGACAGCATCATGTCCATCCAGTTGGTCACGAGGGCCAAGGCCGCCGGACTGGCCTTCACGGCCCGGCAGGTCTTCGAGCACCGCACTGTCGCCGCACTCGCCGCGGTCGCGGGCGAGGCCACCGCGGCCGCCACCACCCTGGCGGAGCTGCCCGGTGGCGGCGTGGGCGAGATGCCGCTCACGCCGATCATGCGGGCCACCGCCGAGCGCGGCGGCCTGCTGCGCCGGTTCTCGCAGTCGAGCTTCGTGACGTTGCCGCACGGAATCGACCGTGCCACGGTGGAATCGACGATCCAGTCCGTCCTCGATCGGCACGACGCGCTGCGTCTGCGCTGGAACGAAGACGGCTCCGGGCTCACCGTCGCCGAGGCCGGGTCGGTTCCGGCGGCGCGGCTGGTCCACCGCGTCGAGTTCGCGTCGCAGCCCGGCACCGAGGAGTTCACCGCACTGGTTCGTGGCGAGTTCGAGGCGGCCGCAGACCGGCTCGATCCCACGGCCGGGCTGGTGGCCCAGTTCGTCTGGTTCGACCCGTCGGCCGGGGTCACCAACGGTCGCCTGCTGATGGTGATCCACCACCTGGCGGTCGACGGTGTGTCCTGGCGAATCCTGTTGCCGGACTTCGCTTCCGCATGGGGTCAGGTGCAGTCGGGTGCGGAGCCCGAGCTGCCCGAGGTCGGTACCTCGCTGCGCCGGTGGGCCCACGGACTCGCCGAGGCCTCGGTGTCCGAGCGGCGCACCGAGGAGCTCGGATACTGGCGGAGCGTGCTCGAGGGGACCGACCCGACGCTCGGGTCGCGTCCGGTCGATCCCGCTCTCGACGTGGTGTCGGCGACCGCCGGGGTCCGGGTCGAGGCATCCGCCGAGACCACCGAGGGGCTGTTGACCGCGGTACCGCGGGCGTTCGGCGGCGGTGTCAACGACGGACTGCTCGCCGCCCTTGCCCTCGCCGTGGCGCGCTGGCGTGAGCGGCGAGGCGTCACCGCGTCGGCGACGCTGCTGGGCCTGGAGGGACACGGCCGCGAGGAAGAAGCCGTCGAGGGTGCGGACCTGTCCCGCACCGTCGGCTGGTTCACCTCGCTGTTCCCGGTGCGGATCGACGTGTCGGGAGTGGACCTCGACGACGCCTTCGCGGGCGGCCCTGCCGCAGGCCAGGCGATCAAGTTGGTCAAGGAACAGCTCCTCGCCGTCCCGGACCGGGGCATCGGATACGGACTGTTGCGGTACCTGAACGCGGACACGGCCCCGGAGCTGAGTGGTTTCGCAGCCCCGCAGATCGGGTTCAACTACCTCGGCAGGACCGGCGCATTCGAGGTCACCGACGAGATGCGCGACATGGGCTGGGTGCCCGTCGGCGACGGCGGCGCACTGGGGTCGGCACTCGACCCGGACATGCCGGTCGCCGCGCTCGACATCAACGCGGTCGTCTCGAACTCCGAAGGCGTCGAGACGCTCTCGACGGTGTTCGACTTCGCGACCGGAGTGCTGTCGGCGGCGGACGTCGACGAGTTGGCGGAGCTGTGGACCGGGGCGCTCGATGCGATCGCGAGCCATGCCGGCAGCAAGGGCGCGGGCGGGTTCACCCCCTCCGACCTTCCGTTGGTCTCGCTGACGCAGTCGCAGATCGAACGTTACGAGGCGCGATTCCCGACGATGTCGGACATCTGGTCGCTCTCGCCGCTGCAGTACGGCATGTACTTCCATGCGGCGCTGGCAGAGTCCGCCGTCGACGTCTACACGGCACAGCTGTGTCTGCGGCTCGGTGGCGTCGTCGACGCCGGCCGGATGCGCCGGGCCGCTCAGGCCCTGATCGATCGGCACCCCAGCTTCCGGACCGCCTTCGTCACCGATGACACGGGCATCGCGGCGCAGGTGGTGCTCGAGGGCACCGAGATCCCGTTCGTCACCGTCGACCTGTCCGGCCTCGGCCAGGCCGACCGGGGTGCGGAGCGGGCCCGGATCGTCGAGCAGGACCGACTGGCCAAGTTCGACCTCGGCGCGCCGCCGCTGATGCGGTTGACGCTGATCACCCTCGGCGAGGGCGAGTACGAGCTGGTGGTGATGAACCACCACATCGCCATCGACGGTTGGTCGACGCCGTTGGTGCTCAAGGAACTGCTGGTGCTGTACGCGGCGGACGGGGACGCCTCGGTGCTGCCGCAGGCACGCTCGTACCGTGACTTCCTGGCGTGGCTGGCCGAGCGCGATCACGTGCGCTCGCTGCAGGCGTGGGAGGACTCGCTCGGTGGCGTGGAGGGGCCGACGCTGCTCGTCTCCGGCGACCGGGGCCGTCAGCAGGACAGCACCTCCGGTCAGTACCTCACGCAGTTGGGTGCTGCGGAGACCGCGGAACTCGTCGCCCGCGCCCGCGAACTCGGCGTCACGCCGAACACCTTCGTGCAGGTTTCCTGGGCGATCCTGCTGGGGGCGCTGACCGGCCGCGAGGACACCGTCTTCGGTGCCACCGTCTCGGGCCGGCCGCCGGAGATCCCCGGCGTGGAGTCGATGATCGGCCTGTTCATCAACACCGTGCCGCTGCGCGTGCACCTGGACCCGTCGGAGTCGGTGGCACAGCTGCTCACCCGGGTGCAGGCCGAGCAGGCCGACCTGCTCGACCACCACTACGTCGGTCTGGCCGAGATCCAGCGCGCCGCAGGCGAAGCCGCGATGTTCGACACCCTCGCGGTGTTCGAGTCGTTCCCCGTCGACATGGCGGGTGCGACCTCGCAGACCGACATCGCCGGGATGCGGGTGCTCGGCATGGACGGCATCGATGCCGCGCACTACCCGGTCGCGATGACGGCCAGCCTGGACAGCGCACTGCACCTGAAGTTCATCCACGCCACCGAACTGGTGGACGAGGACGCGGTCCGGACCCTGTCCGAGCGCTTCCTCAGGGTGCTCGGCACGGTCGTCTCGGCGCCGTCCACCCCGGTCGGCGACGTCGAGGTCACCGATCCGGTCGAGCGCGCGGAGCTGTCGCCGGTCTCCGGCCCGGCCGCGGAGCCGGCCACCCGCGTGCTGCCCGAGTTGCTGGCCGCCGCCGCGACCGAGCGGGATGCCCCGGCGTTGGTGTCGGGCGACCGGACCGTGTCGTACGGTGAACTCGACGATCGCTCGAATGCGCTGGCGCGGGTCCTGATCGACCGTGGCGTCGGCCCCGAGTCATTCGTGGCGTTGGCGCTGCCGCGGTCTGTCGAATCGCAGGTCGCGTTGTGGGCGATCGCGAAGTCCGGCGGTGCGTTCGTGCCGATGGACCCGGCGTACCCGTCGGACCGGATCGAGCACATGACCACCGATTCGTCCGCCCTCCTCGGCATCACCGATGCCGAGCACCTGCCTGACCTGCCGACCACCGTCTCGTGGCTCGTCCTTGACGACCCCGAGTTCGCGGCGGCCGTGGATCAGGGATCGACCGAACCGGTCACCGACGCGGATCGCCGTGCGCCCGTGCGAGAACAGCATGCGGCCTACGTGATCTACACGTCCGGATCCACGGGCCTGCCCAAGGGCGTCGTCGTCAGCCACCAGGGCCTGGCGAACTTTGCCGCGGAGCAGCGCGAGCGCTATTCCGTCACCGCCCGGTCGCGCGCCCTGCACTTCTCGTCGCCGAGCTTCGACGCATCGATGCTCGAGCTGTTGCTCGCCGTCGGCGCGGGCGCGGCCATGGTGATCGTGCCCCCTGGCGTGTACGGCGGCACCGAGCTCGCGGACATCATCTCCGCGGCAGGCGTCACCCACGCGTTCATCACCCCGGGCGCGCTCGCGTCCGTGTCGCCGGAGGGCCTGGACTGCCTGCAGCACCTGGTCGCCGGTGGCGAGGCGGTGCCGGACAACCTGGTGGACATCTGGGCGCCCGGCCGCAACTTCTACAACGGCTACGGCCCGACCGAGACGATCATCATGGCGACGATCAGCGGGGCACTGACCCCGGGCGAGATCCTCACCATCGGTGGGCCGATCCGCGGCATGTCCGCGACGGTGCTCGACCGCCGGATGCGTCCGGTGCCGGTCGGGGTCGCGGGAGAGCTCTATCTCGCGGGTGCGCAGATGGCACGCGGCTACCACGACCGCCGCGCGCTGACCGCGGACCGCTTCGTGGCGAACCCGTTCGGCGAAGCCGGATCCCGGATGTATCGCACCGGCGACATGGTGCGTTGGGTCGATCGGTCCGAGGCGGGCGACCGGTCGAGGCTCGAGATCGAGTACGTCGGGCGCAGCGACTTCCAGGTCAAGGTTCGCGGTTTCCGAATCGAGCTCGGCGAGATCGACGCGGCGCTGTCCGCACACGAGTCGGTGGACTTCGCGGTCACCGTCGGCAGGCAGGGACCGTCGGGTGCCACGGTGCTCGTGGCGTACGTCGTTCCTGTCGCGTCCGCGACGGTCGACGTGGCCGCCCTGACGGAGTTCGTCGGTCGCTCGCTGCTCGCGCACATGGTGCCGTCGGCGATCGTGGTCCTCGATGCGATCCCGCTGACCGTCAACGGCAAGGTGGACCGCAAGGCGCTGCCCGAGCCCGATTTCGGTTCCTCGCTCGAATCGTTCGTGGCTCCCACGAACCCGGTGGAGGAGATCCTGGCCGGCCTGTTCGCCGAGGTGCTCGGCGTCGAGCGGGTCAGTGTCACGGATTCCTTCTTCGCGCTCGGTGGCGACAGCATCGTGTCGATCCAGCTGGTGACCAGGGCGAAGGCCGCCGGCATCGTCCTCAAGGCGCGGGATGTGTTCGAGCGCAAGACCGTTGCCGGCCTGGCTCAGGTCGCGACGCTGACGTCCGAGTCCGATGGCGCGACTGTGCTCGCCGAACTCGAGGGTGGGGGAGTCGGCGAGATGCCGCTCACCCCGATCATGCGGTGGATGACCGAGCGCCCTGGCGGCCACAACCGGATGCTCATGCCCGCCTTCCTGGCGCTGCCCGAGGGCATCGACCGGGCCGGGCTGGTGGCGACCCTGCGTGCGGTCTTCGACCGGCACGACATGCTCAGGTCGTCGATCCCGCAGACCGGCGCTGAGCCGATCCTGACGATCGGCGGCGCGGGCTCGGTCGACGTGGACGCGATGGTCGCCAGGATCGAGTTCGGCGCAGGCGCCATGCCAGGCAGCGCCGAGTTCGACGCACTCGCGGCCCCCGCCTTCGAGGACGCCGCCGCGGGGCTCGACCTCGCCACCGGTTCGGTGGTCCGGTTCGTCTGGTTCGATCCCGAGCCCGGTGCCGCCGGGCCGGGACGACTGCTCGTCGTCGCCCACCACCTCGTCGTCGACGGTGTGTCCTGGCGCATCCTGGTCGCGGACCTGGTGGCGGCCTGGCAGTTCGTCGCCACGGGCGCCACGCCGGAGCTCCCGCCGGTCGGGACGTCCATGCGCCGTTGGGCACACGGACTGGCCGAGGAGGCGAACAGCCCGGCCATGGAAGCCGAGATGGCGTACTGGCGAACGGTGCAGGGCGGGGCGGACCCGTTGCTGGCATCGCGTGCGCTCGACCCTGCGGTTGACCTGTTCGCATCCATCGCCGAGGTGAAGGTCGTGCTGTCCGAGCAGGCCACCGATGCCCTGCTGACCGCGGTGCCCGCGGCCGTCCGGGGCGGCGTCAACGACGGTCTGCTCGCCGCGCTGGCGCTCGCCGTCTCTGCGTGGCGGCGTGATCGCGGTGTCGACGAGTCCTCGACGTTGATCAAGCTGGAGGGCCACGGTCGCGAGGAAGACACCGTTCCCGGTGCCGACCTGACCAGGACCGTCGGCTGGTTCACCAGCATGTTCCCGCTCCGACTCGACCTGCCCGAGATCGACCTCGACGATGCCCTTGCAGGCGGGCCCGCCGTTGCCTCGGCCATCAAGGCGGTCAAGGAGCAGCTGTTGGCCGTGCCGAACAAGGGCATCGGGTACGGGTTGCTGCGGTACCTGAACGAGCGGACCGCATCCGAGCTGGCCGCTCAGCCGTTGCCGCAGATCGGCTTCAACTACCTCGGCCAGCTCGGCGGCGAGGAGCCGACGGACTCCGCGCCGATCGGGTGGCTGCCCGCGCCGAAGGGCGAGCTCTCGGTGTCCGCTGCTCCGGACGCGGACCTGCCCGCGGCCGCGGTCGTCGACATCAACGCCTCGGTGACGGGCGCCCGGCTGAGCGCCACCTTCGCGTTCCCCCCAGGCCTGATCGACGAGTCCGAGGTCCGCGAGCTGTCCGAACTCTGGTCGCGGGCCCTCGAGGCCATCGGCCGGTGGGCCGCGGCGACCGGGTCGGCGCAGTTCACGCCCTCGGACCTGCCGTTGGTGTCGTTGTCGCAGAGCGAGATCGAGCGTTTCGAGGCGGAGTACCCGACCCTCGCGGACGTCTGGTCGTTGACGCCGCTGCAGGAGGGCATGCTCTTCCACTCGATGCTGGCGCAGACCTCCACCTCGCTCGACGTCTACACCTCGCAGGTGGTGATCGAACTCGGCGGACTCGTCGACGCCGGCCGCCTGCGCGCGGCCGCGCAGGCACTGGTCGACCGGCACCCGAACCTGCGTGCCGGGTTCCGGCACGACGACGCGGGCAATGCCGTCCAGGTGATCGTGGACGGCGCGCCGGTTCAGTTCCGCGAGGTGGACCTCGGTAACAACGGTGACGAGGAGCGGCAGCGGGTCCTGGACGAGGACCGGCAACGCCGGTTCGACATGTCCGAGCCCCCGCTGGTCCGGTTCAGTCTCGTCGGGCGTGCGGACGGCACGTACTCGCTGGCCATGACCAGCCATCACATCCTGGTCGACGGTTGGTCGATGCCGCTGCTCCTCAAGGACCTGATCGTGCTGTACGCGGCGCGTGGCGACGGATCGGTGCTGCCGCCGGTCCGGTCCTACCGGGACTTCCTCGAATGGCTGTCCGCCCGCGACGCCGAGGCCTCGCTTGAGCAGTGGGCGGGCTCCATGCTCGGGGCCGAGGAGCCGACATTGCTCGCGCCCGCGGACCGTGGACGTGAACAGTCCTCGCTCCCCGGCGAGGTCAGCCTGCACCTGTCGACCGAGCGCACCGGCGCGCTGTCGTCGCTCGCACGTGAGCTCGGCGTCACGCTCAACACCGTCGTGCAGATGGCGTGGGGCCTGGTGCTCTCGCGCCTGATCGGCCGCGACGACGTCGTGTTCGGCGCGACCGTCTCCGGGCGCCCGCCCGCGCTGACCGGCGTGGAGTCGATGGTCGGCATGTTCATCAACACGCTGCCCGTGCACGTCAGTGTGGACCGGGCGGAGACGGTGACCGAGCTGTTGCTCCGGCTGCAGGGCGAGCAGTCGGACCTGCTCGAGCACCACCATGTGGGTCTGCAGACGATCCAGCAGCGCACCGGCACCGGTTCCGTGTTCGACACCATCACCGTGTTCGAGTCCTACCCGGTCGACGCCGCGAGCGCGACCGCCGACGCGGACATCGACGGGATGCGCCTGCTCGGCGTCGGTGGTGTGGACGCGAACACCTTCCCGCTGTCGCTGTACATCGAGGCGAGCGATCGCCTTCAGTTGGACGCGAAGTTCCTGACCGACCTGTTCGCGCCCGACGAGGTCGAGTCGATCCTGGACCGGGTCGATCGGATCCTCGCGGCGATCGAGCGGGACCCGACCGCGAAGGTCGGGGATCTCGACGTGCTCTCCGATGCGGAGTACGCCGAACTCGATCGCTGGAACGCGACCGATCACGAGATCCCCGCCGCCACCCTGGCCGACCTCTTCGATGCCCAGGTGGCCCGGACCCCGGATGCGGTGGCGCTGGTCTTCGAGGGTGAGGAACTGACCTACGCGGAGTTCGACGCGCGGGCCAACCGGTTGGCGCGGTACCTGATCGAGCTGGGCGTCGGCCCGGAGTCGATGGTGGGCCTGGGAATCCGGCGTTCGCTCGACCTGATGATCGGTATGTACGCGATCGTCAAGGCCGGCGGTGCCTACGTCCCGATCGACCCCGATCATCCGGCCGAGCGCACCACCTATGTGCTGGAGACGGCAGACCCGGTGTGCGTGCTGGGCACACGGCGTGACCGGATCGACGTCGACCCGCGTTTCGAGGTGCTCGAGATCGACCTGCTCGACACCTCGGCGTACGACGACGCCCCGGTGACCGACGTGGACCGGCGTGGGCCGCTGCGACTGGACGACACCGCGTACGTGATGTTCACGTCGGGGTCGACCGGAAAGCCGAAGGGTGTCGTGCTCACGCACCGGGCGATCGTGAACCAGCTGGTGTGGAAGCAGTCCGAGTACGGACTTGGCGCCGACGACGTGGTGCTGCAGCAGATCGCGATGACGTTCGACGTCTCGGTCTGGGAGTTCTTCTGGGCCCTGCAGAACGGTGCCCGCCTGGTGATCGCCAAGCCCGACGGACACAAGGACATGGAGTACCTGGCCGGGTTGATCGCCGGGCACGGGATCACCACGGCGACCTTCGTGCCGTCGCCGCTCGGCGTGTTCGTCGCAGTCGTCGACGCGCCGTCGCTGCGAACGCTCAAGCGGGCCTTCGTGATCGGCGAGGCGTTGCCGCCCGAGACGGCGGCACGATGGCGCGAGCTGACCGACGCGGGCCTGCACAACATGTACGGGCCCACCGAGGCGGCGGTCTCGGTGACCAACTGGGAGGCACGTCCGGAGGACACGGTCACGACGCCGATCGGCTTGCCGCAGTGGAACGTCCGGGTTCACGTGCTGGACGCGGGGCTGCGGCCCACCCCGGCCGGAGTGGCCGGCGAGCTGTACCTGGCAGGCCCGCAGCTGGCGCGGGGGTACCTGACACGACCCGGCATCACCTCGGATCGTTTCGTGGCGAACCCCTTCGGAGCCGACGGCGACCGGATGTACCGCACCGGCGACCTCGTCCGGCGACGGGCGGACGGGGTCCTCGAGTACATCGGTCGCACCGACTTCCAGGTCAAGCTGCGCGGCCAGCGCATCGAGCTCGAGGAGATCGAGTCGGCGGTGCGGGGCTTCGACGGGGTACGGCAGACCGCCGTCCTGGTGCAGTCCGACGAGCGCGGCGACCACCTGGTCGCCTACGTGGTCCCGGAGGACGGCGCCACGGTGGACCCGGACGAGCTGAAGCGGTACGTGGCGACGGTGCTCCCGGTGTACATGGTGCCGAACGCGGTCGTCGGACTCGACGAGTTCCCGCTCAACCCCAGCGGCAAGCTGGACCGCAAGCTGCTGCCGGTGCCGGAATTCGAGGACACCGGCGAGTACCGGGCCCCGCGCACGGCCACCGAGGCCGCCGTGGCGGAGGTGCTCGCGGAGGTCCTCGAGATCGAGAAGGTCTCCGTGGACGCGTCCTTCTTCGATCTGGGCGGAAACTCGCTGACCGCGACAAGGGTGATGTCCAGGCTGACCGAGGTGCTCGGGGTCACGGTGCCGCTGCGGGCCGTGTTCCTCGACCCGACGGCCGAGGGCATCGCGGCGGCGATCGACGCCGAGTCCGGCGCGGAGAGCGCAGGCGGGTCGGACATGTTCGATGTCCTGCTTCCGATCCGCGCCGCGGGTGAGCGGTCGCCGGTCTTCGCCGTGCACCCGGTGCTGGGGCTGTCGTGGGCGTACACCGCCCTGGCCCCTGTGCTGGACGCTCAGACACCGGTCTACGGTCTGCAGTCGCCCGCCGCGTCCGGCGACGCCACGCTGCCGGACTCGATCGAGGAGATCGCGCACCGGTACGTGACGGAGATCCGGGCCGTTCAGCCGAGCGGGCCGTACCGGCTGCTGGGCTGGTCGCTCGGCGGCGTCATCGCGCACGCCATGGCCGTCGAGCTCCAGGCGGCGGGGGAGTCGGTGGAGCGGCTGATCATGCTCGACAGCTTCGCGGGCGAGGCTGCGGACGCACTCGGTGAGGGCGCGGCGGTGACGGCGGAGGAGATCCTCGGCGGCTTCGGCGTCGCGGCGACGGCCGACCTCGATCCGTCGGAGGCCGGTATCGACGAGGTGCTGGATCTGATCCGGGCATCCACCGGCGGTCCGCTCTCCGCGGTGTCCGAGGAGTGGCTGCGACAGATGGTCGCGTCGGCCACGAACTCGGCGGAACTGATGCGCCGCTACGTCCCCGGCCGCTTCGACGGCGACCTGGTGTTGTTCACCGCGGCGCAGGGACGCCAGGACGACACCATCGCGGCGCGGTCCTGGGGCCCGGCGGTGTCGGGCACGGTCCGGCACCGGTCCGTGCACACCACGCACTGGGCGATGATGAGCCCCGCCGCGCTCGAGGAGATGGCGCCGGTGCTCCGGGAACTGCTCGCAGGCCCGGTCGAGTAGCGACACGAGAAAGGCCCCGCCCGTGAGGGCGGGGCCTTTCTTCGTTGAGCGGAGGAGCTGGGAGGGGCTACGAGGCCGGGTTGTGTGCGGCCCTCTGGTAGCCCTTGATGGCGGGGTAGGTGAACACCAGCACCGCCCCGATCGACCACAGTGCCGTCTTGATCAACGGCTCCGCGACCGGGCCACCCAGGGTCAGGCCCTTCATCGTGTCGATCGCGCACGACATGGGCTGGTTCTCGACGAAATTCTGTAGCCACGGCGGGTAGGCCGCGGTCGGCACGAACCCGGAGTTGAAGAACATCAGCAGGGTGCACAGCAGCGAGAGGAGCTCCACCAGGGGCGCCTTGGCTGCCATCACCGACAACATGGTGACCAGTGTCGCGAATCCCAGTCCGAGTAGAAGCGGGACGAACAGCATGCCGACGGCAGGGAGGAAGCCCTGAGTGAACCGGAAACCGAGCGGGATGGCGACCAGCACGATCAGCACCGTGGTGATCATGATGCGGATCGACTCGGCGATCAGGCGGCTCACCAGACCGGCCGCACGATGCATCGGCAGGATCCAGAAGCGTGCCAGCAGGCCGGTCTTCCACTCCTTCTTGAGTGACAGGCCACTCGCGATGCAGCCGAACATGGCGCCGACCAGAGTCATCATCGGGGCGGTGCCGAAGATGCTGTTCACCCCGGTCGCCTTGGTGATCGAGATCCCCAGCACGGCCCAGAACATCAGCATGGTGACGGCGGGGTAGATGACCGCCTGCAGGATGGTGAAGGGGTCACGGAGCCAACCGCGGAGCAGCCTGCCTGCCTGCAGCAAGCTGTGCTCGTAGAGGGCGGGCCAGGACGTCTCGGACGGCGGGTCGGTGACGACGGGGAAGCTGTGGGTGACGGGGGCCGCCGCCCGGGTCTGAAGGTCGGTCATCCTCGCCTCACGTTCGCCCAGATCGACAGCGGGACCGAGACGAGCAGCAGTCCACCGATCCAGAGCAGCGACGGCGTCAGTTGGTGCAGGGTGATGCCGCCCTCGGCCATCGAGCGCATCGAGACGGAGAACTGTGAAATCGGCTGGTTCCGCACGAAGCCCTGGGACCACTCGGGGAACTGCGATTCCGGGACGAACCCGCTCGAGAACATGCCGAGGATGAGCTGCGGAAGGGTCAGCGACTGGCTGGTGATTTCAGGGCTCCTGGTCAGGGTGCCGAGAGCGTCGCCCGCCATCGCGAGAGTCATGCCGACGCCGAGCGCCATCGCGCAGAAAACCACGGCGAGTGATGTGCCGCCGACGAAGCGGAACCCGATGACGTAGCCGTAGGTGACCGCGGCGGCCAGCGAGATCACCGCATGGATGAACATCGCGGTCACCCGCGAGGCCAGCGGGACCGCGGGGAAGATCGGCATCGTCTGGAACCGCGCGTTCATCCCGTTGGATGCTTCGGACGCGGCGCGGCCTGCCGCCGAGATGGCGGTGAAGGCCATGGCCTGCAGCACGATGATCGGCATCACGAACTGTGCGTAGTCGATGCCCTGGACCTTCATGACGAACTTCAGCGGCAGGTAGAAGCCGAGCGTGAAGATCAGGGGAGCCAGGACCGCGACGAAGATCTGTCCGTGCGACCACATGGTGTGCACGTTGCGTCCGGACAGCGCCAGCCACTGCTGCACGCTGGACAGCTGCGGCTTGCGGTGCCGCCCGGTGCGTGCGATCACGACCGGGCTGGCGGCGACCGCCGTCACGACGCGACGCTCGCTTGCTCGGATTCCTCGTCGTCTGCCCTCGTTCCGGTCAGTGCCAGGAACACGTCATCGAGCGACGGACGGCGCAGCGCGATGTCGGCGAGCGGGATCCGCGCGATGTCGAGCCGGCGCAGCACCTCGGCGAGGGTCTGCGCGCCGTACTGCGCGGGAATCGAGAGCCGGTCGTGTCCGGTCTCGGTGATGTACTCGGGCGGGACCAGGCTCATCAGCACGTTGAAGACCCGAGGCAGGTCCGCGAGCTGCACGGGCACCACCTCGCAGTAGCTGCCGCCGGTGCGCTCCTTGAGCTGATCGGCGGTGCCCTCGGCGATCACGGTGCCCTTGTCGATGACGACGATGTTGTCGCTGAGGACGTCGGCCTCTTCGAGGTACTGCGTCGTCAGCAGGATGGTGATGCCCTGCTGCTTGAGCTCGGACACCAGCGACCACACACCCTGGCGGCTACGGGGGTCGAGGCCGGTGGACGGCTCGTCGAGGAAGACCACCTCGGGTCGGGTGACGAGGCCGCAGGCGATGTCGACGCGCCGCCGCATGCCGCCCGAGAAGCCCGACACCTTGCGGTCGGCGGCGTACCCCAGATCGAACTGGCGGAGCAGTTCCTCTGCGCGGCCCTTCGCGGACTGCTTGGTCAAACCCAGGAGTCGCCCGAAGAGCACGAGGTTCTCGCGGGCGGTCAGTGATTCGTCCAGTGCCGCGTACTGGCCGGTCGTCATGATGCTGCGTCGCACCGAGGCGGCCTGCGTCGCCACGTCGTGACCGGCCACGAACGCGCGGCCCGAGTCGGGGCGCAGCAGCGTCGAGAGCACGTTGACCGTGGTGGTCTTACCTGCGCCGTTCGGGCCCAGGATGCCGAGCACGGTCCCTCGGGGAACCTCGAAGCTGACGCCGCGCAGTGCGTGCACGTCGCCGAACGACTTCTGGATTCCCTCGACCAGGACGGCAGAGTGGGGTGAAGGCATGCACGCGAGTATGTCATGCGTCCACTTCGCGGGTGGTCGACAGCGCTGGATTCGTCGCATGTTGGGGTCCGGTTTCCCGTCGTGCGGGCTCGATGTCGCGACGAGTTGGTCCGCCCGGGTGCTCGGCCTGTCTCCGACGTGGGGATTTGTCGTCTAAGTTAACCATCAATCTCTGACTACTGATGCTCTCACGACTTCGTATGTTGCTATTGAGCACTGCTTTCGATCGTCATCCCGAAAGGTCTGGTGAACAGCGCCCCGGTGTGGTTGCATGACGATCATGACTCGACGGGCGGCAGTGACAATCCAGGATCTGGCGGGCGAGGGGATCATGCTCGCGGCCGGCGGGCGGGCGATCCTGCTCCAGGTGGCGAATCGTGGCGTCGGTCACGGGGTCGCTGACCACAGTGATTTCGCCTATCGGGCGGTCGATCGGCTGCGGACGACGATGACCTATATATATGCAGTCGTCTACGGCACCGACGAGGAACGAGCGGCCGTCATCAGGATGGTCAACAAGGCGCACGCCAAGGTGCGCTCGGACGACTACAGCGCCTTCGACCCGCAGCTCCAGCTGTGGGTGGCCGCCACCCTCTACGAGAGCGCCGTCACCCTGTACGAACGCGTCTTCGGCGGGCTCGACGACGCCAATGCCGACGCCCTGTACCGCGAGTACGCGATCTTGGGCACCGCGCTGCAGGTGCCGGACGGACTCTGGCCGCGCGATCGTGCCGAGTTCGCCGCGTACTGGAAGCAGCAGATTGACGGTGCCGAGGTGGACGCGAAGGTCCGGGCCGTCTCGAGGGACCTCTTCCATCCGGTCCGGGCTCCGCTTCTCATCCGCGCGAATCTGCCCGCGTATCGGTGGCTGACGACGGGGCTGCTGCCCGAGCGATTGCGGCAGCAGTTCGAGCTGTCATGGAACGAACGGGACCAGCGCAGGTTCGATCGGGTGATGACGCTGGCTTCCTGGGTGTACCCCCGGATTCCGAGGGTGATCCGACATGCACCCAGGTCCGTATACCTCTGGGACATGCGCAGGCGGCTGCGCTCGCGGGGTTCGCTCGCGGCCTGAGGGCGCAGCCGCCTGCGGCTACTTCGGGCTCACCCAGATGGTGATGTCGGCGTGCACCACCTCGGTGCCTGCCTTGTCGTAGAGCGCGACGGACACCACGAGGTCCGTGCCGGAGGTGATCTCGGCGAAGTCCGGCAGGTCCGGCACCGTCGCCACGGCGCGCAGTCCGGTGTCGGCCTTGGTGATGTACCGGGTGTTCATCGACTTCGGGATCCATCGGTGTGAGGTGGGCACTGTTGCCTCCGCGAGCATGCCCATCGCCGCCTCGGCGAGGTTGCATGCGGCGATGGCGTGGAAGGTGCCGATGTGGTTGTGCACGCCCCACCACTTGGGCGCCCTCGCCTCGCAGAGCCCTGGCTCGAGGCGGGTGACGTGGGGGAGCACCGTCGCGAAGTAGGGCACCCGCAGGCACATGCCCAGCGAGAACAGTGTCGAGCCGACGCGGTTCCTTGGGAGCTTGAGCCAGCCGCGGTAGGTGGGTGTCTGAATCGTCATGGGCGCTATCTTACTTTGCAGTAAGTTCTTTTGCGTCCGGGCGCCTCATGTCGGATTTGAACTCCTGGCCGGTCTGCGGCATACTGTTCGGGTTGCCTAGACCCCGGTCGTGTTCACTGCGTCCGGCGGCGGGCGAGAGATGACCGAAGTTCCGGCAGTCAGTGCGGGGCCGAGGCCAATGCAGGACGGAAGCAGTACCTGCGCTCACTTGCGAGCGCATCCGGTATTCATGTTCAGGGGACAATTGTGCCCTGAGTATGAGAGGTAGGGCGACACGCCCGACCGCGTGTACCGGAGAACCATGACAGATGAACAGCGGCAGCGGATCGGGTACTTGCCCGGTCGCCAACGTTCGGACAGTCATGGGCAAGGCAGGAACTGTGCAAACGAGGTAGCCCATGACGGGTCTACACGAACGAGGTAGCCCCCCCGGGTCTACAAGGGCCTAATTCATAACGGGCAAGGAAGAGGACACAAGCGTGGCGGGACAGAAGATCCGCATCAGGCTCAAGGCCTACGACCATGAGGCGATCGATGCGTCAGCGCGCAAGATCGTCGAGACGGTGACCCGTACCGGGGCCCGTGTCGTTGGACCGGTGCCGTTGCCGACTGAAAAGAACGTGTACTGCGTCATCCGCTCGCCGCACAAGTACAAGGATTCGCGCGAGCACTTCGAGATGCGTACCCACAAGCGGCTCATTGACATCCTCGACCCGACGCCGAAGACAGTCGACGCGCTCATGCGCATCGATCTGCCTGCCAGCGTCGATGTCAACATCCAGTGAGCGCGGCGGAGACAACAATGACTGAGAACAAGATCAAGGGAATCCTGGGCACCAAGCTCGGCATGACCCAGGTCTTCGACGAGAACAACCGGGTCGTCCCGGTCACCGTCGTGAAGGCCGGACCGAACGTGGTCACCCAGATTCGTACCCAGGAGCGCGACGGCTACAGCGCCGTGCAGCTCGCTTTCGGTGCGATCGACCCGCGCAAGGTCAACAAGCCGGAGTCCGGCCAGTTCGCCAAGGCCGGTGTGACCCCCCGTCGCCACGTCGTGGAGCTCCGCGTTGCGGACGCCTCCGAGTACGAGGTCGGCCAGGAGCTCACCGCCGAGGTCTTCGAGGACGGCGCCTACGTCGACGTCACCGGAACCAGCAAGGGCAAGGGCTTCGCCGGAACCATGAAGCGGCACGGCTTCGCCGGCCAGGGCGCCTCTCACGGCGCGCAGGCTGTGCACCGTCGCCCGGGTTCGATCGGTGGCTGCGCCACTCCCGGCCGCGTGTTCAAGGGCATGCGCATGTCGGGCCGCATGGGTAGCGACCGCATCACGACGCAGAACCTCTCGGTCCACAAGGTGGACGCCGAGAACGGTCTGCTTCTCATCAAGGGTGCGATCCCGGGCCGCAAGGGTGGTCTCGTGATCGTCAAGACCGCAGTGAAGGGTGGTGCGTCCGCATGACCGAGACCGCAACCAAGCTGACCCTCGACGTCCGCACCGCCGGTGGCGGCACCAACGGGACCGTCGACCTGCCCGCCGAGATCTTCGACGCAACGGCCAACATCGCGCTGATGCACCAGGTCGTCGTCGCGCAGCTCGCTGCGGCACGTCAGGGCACGCACTCCACCAAGACCCGCGGCGAGGTTCGCGGTGGTGGCAAGAAGCCGTGGCGTCAGAAGGGCACCGGCCGCGCCCGTCAGGGCTCGACCCGCGCCCCGCAGTTCGCCGGTGGTGGCGTCGTCCACGGCCCGCAGCCGCGTGACTACAGCCAGCGGACCCCCAAGAAGATGAAGGCCGCCGCCCTGCGCGGTGCCCTCTCCGACCGGGCCCGCAACGAGCGCATCCACGTGATCACCGAACTGGTGTCGGGTCAGACCCCGTCCACCAAGGGCGCGAAGTCGTTCCTCGGCGAGATCTCGGATCGCAAGAAGCTTCTGCTCGTCGTCGGGCGTGCAGACATCGCGGCATGGAAGAGCGTGCAGAACCTGGAAGGCGTGCATCCCATCGCACCCGACCAGCTCAACACGTACGACGTGCTCAACAGCGATGACATTGTGTTCAGCGTCGAGGCGCTCAACGCGTTCATCCACGGGCCGGCCGAGTCCGCCCAGGCAGACAGCAAGGAGGAGAGCAAGTGAGCACCATCGCTGATCCCCGCGACATCTTGCTGGCCCCGGTCATCTCGGAGAAGTCCTACGGACTGATCGAGGCAGGCACCTACACCTTCCTGGTGCACCCGGACTCGAACAAGACGCAGATCAAGATTGCCGTCGAGAAGGTCTTCGGCGTCAAGGTGACCAGCGTCAACACCGCCAACCGTCAGGGCAAGCGTAAGCGGACGAAGTTCGGTTTCGGCAAGCGCAAGGACACCAAGCGCGCGCTCGTGACCCTCTCGGCCGACAGCAAGCCCATCGAGATCTTCGGAGGCCCGGTCGCGTAAGCGTCTGGGACTTGACGAGATATAGAGGACGAGAAGACTCATGGGAATCCGTAAGTACAAGCCGACTACCCCGGGCCGTCGTGGCTCGAGCGTCTCGGACTTCGCCGAGATCACTCGGTCGACGCCCGAGAAGTCGCTTATCCGCCCGCTGCACGGTCGCGGTGGACGTAACGCACACGGTCGCATCACCACCCGTCACAAGGGTGGCGGGCACAAGCGTGCGTACCGTCTGATCGACTTCCGTCGCAATGACAAGGACGGCGTGCCGGCCAAGGTCGCTCACATCGAGTACGACCCCAACCGCACCGCCAACATTGCCCTGCTGCACTACGCCGACGGCGAGAAGCGCTACATTCTCGCGCCGAA
Source organism: Rhodococcus sp. NPDC055112 (assembly GCF_053607505.1). Classification (NCBI taxonomy): domain Bacteria; kingdom Bacillati; phylum Actinomycetota; class Actinomycetes; order Mycobacteriales; family Nocardiaceae; genus Rhodococcus; species Rhodococcus sp. NPDC055112. The sequence goes on along the minus strand of NZ_JBSGTR010000007.1, from coordinate 73,563 downwards.
GGACCTCAAGCAGGGCGCGAAGGTCGAGTCCGGTGTCGGTGCCGACATCAAGCCGGGCAACAACCTGCCGCTGCGCAACATCCCGACCGGTACCACCATCCACGGTGTGGAGCTGCGTCCGGGTGGCGGCGCCAAGATGGCCCGCTCCGCAGGCGCCAGCATCCAGCTGCTGGGCAAGGAAGGCCCCTACGCGACCCTGCGTATGCCCTCCGGTGAGATCCGTCGCGTCGACGTGCGCTGCCGCGCATCCGTCGGCGAGGTCGGCAACGCTGAGCAGTCGAACATCAACTGGGGCAAGGCCGGCCGTATGCGCTGGAAGGGCAAGCGCCCGACCGTCCGTGGTGTCGTGATGAACCCGGTCGACCACCCGCACGGTGGTGGCGAGGGCAAGACCTCCGGTGGTCGCCACCCGGTCAGCCCGTGGGGACAGCCTGAGGGCCGTACCCGCAAGCCCAACAAGCCGAGCGACAAGCTCATCGTCCGCCGCCGCCGTACCGGCAAGAACAAGCGCTAGGAGGGAGTTCAGAATGCCACGCAGCCTGAAGAAGGGCCCGTTCGTCGATGACCACCTCCTCGCGAAGGTGGATGTGCAGAACGAAAAGGGAACCAAGCAGGTCATCAAGACCTGGTCCCGTCGTTCCACGATCATCCCGGACTTCATCGGACACACGTTTGCGGTCCACGACGGCCGTAAGCACGTCCCCGTGTTCGTCTCCGACTCGATGGTCGGACACAAGCTCGGAGAGTTTGCACCGACCCGCACGTTCAAGGGTCACATCAAGGATGATCGGAAGGCGAAGAGGCGATGAGTAACACCGAAACCGCCAACCCGACCGCCAAGGCCGTCGCGCGCCACGTGCGTGTGACGCCGATGAAGGCGCGTCGTGTTGTGGATCTGGTTCGCGGGCGTTCCGTCGAGGACGCGCTGTCGATCCTGAAGTTCGCGCCGCAGGCAGCGAGCGAGCCGGTCGCCAAGGTGATCGCCTCCGCAGCGGCCAACGCCGAGAACAACCTCGACCTGGACCCGAGCACGCTTGTCGTCGCCACGGCGTTCGTGGACGAGGGTGCGACCCTCAAGCGGTTCCAGCCGCGTGCACAGGGCCGTGCGTTCCGGATCCGCAAGCGCACTAGCCACATCACCGTGATCGTGGAGAGCCTGCCCAAGGCCGGCACCTCGACCCGCAATCGCCGGAAGGGAAGTGCTCAGTAGTGGGCCAGAAAATCAACCCGCACGGCTTCCGCCTCGGCATCACCACCGACTGGAAGTCTCGCTGGTACGCAGACAAGCAGTACGCGGAGTACGTCAAGGAAGACGTCGCCATCCGCAAGCTCCTCGCCACCGGCATGGAGCGGGCCGGCATCGCGAAGGTGGAGATCGAGCGCACCCGTGACCGGGTTCGCGTCGACATCCACACCGCGCGTCCGGGCATCGTCATCGGTCGCCGCGGCGCCGAGGCCGATCGCATCCGCGCCGAGCTGGAGAAGCTGACCGGCAAGCAGGTCCAGCTCAACATCCTCGAGGTCAAGAACGCTGAGGCCGAGGCCCAGCTCGTGGCCCAGGGTGTTGCGGAGCAGCTGTCGAACCGTGTCGCCTTCCGTCGCGCCATGCGCAAGGCCATCCAGTCGGCCATGCGTCAGCCGAACGTCAAGGGCATCCGGGTGCAGTGCTCGGGCCGTCTCGGCGGCGCCGAGATGTCCCGCTCGGAGTTCTACCGCGAGGGTCGGGTTCCGCTGCACACGCTGCGTGCGGACATCGACTACGGGCTCTACGAGGCCAAGACCACCTTCGGCCGCATCGGCGTGAAGGTCTGGATCTACAAGGGCGACATCGTCGGCGGCAAGCGTGAAGCCATCGCCAGCGCTGCAGCCCCGGCAGGCGATCGCCCCCGTCGCGAGCGTCCGAGCCGTCCGCGTCGCTCCGGTGCCTCGGGCACCACGGCGACCAGCACCGAGGCCGGCCGCGCAGCGACCGCCACCGCAGAAGCTCCGGCTTCGACCGAGACGAATCAGGAGGGCTGACGCATGTTGATCCCCCGTCGGGTCAAGCACCGCAAGCAGCACCACCCGAGCCGTTCGGGTGCCGCCAAGGGCGGAACCCAGGTGACCTTCGGTGACTACGGCATCCAGGCTCTCGAGCCCGCCTACATCACCAACCGTCAGATCGAGTCCGCTCGTATCGCAATGACGCGCCACATCAAGCGTGGCGGCAAGATCTGGATCAACATCTTCCCGGATCGCCCGCTCACGAAGAAGCCTGCCGAGACCCGAATGGGTTCCGGTAAGGGTTCGCCCGAGTGGTGGGTCGCGAACATCAAGCCCGGTCGGGTCATGTTCGAGATGACTTACCCGAACGAGGAGATTGCTCGCGAGGCCCTGCGCCGCGCGATGCACAAGCTCCCGTGCAAGTGCAGGATCGTCACGAGGGAGGAGCAGTTCTGATGGCTACTGGAACCCCAGCCGCAGAGCTCCGTGAGCTCAGCGAAGAAGAGTTGGTCACCCGGCTCCGCGAGTCGAAGGAAGAGCTGTTCAACCTTCGCTTCCAGATGGCGACCGGTCAGTTGGACAACAACCGTCGTCTGCGCGTTGTCCGCCACGAGATCGCGCGCGTCTACACCGTCATGCGCGAGCGTGAGCTCGGCCTCGCAGCCGCCCCGAGTGCGGGAGACGCGGCATGAGTGAGAACGAGAAGGACACCGCAGTGACTGAAGAGCGTGGGACCCGCAAGGTCCGCATCGGCTACGTCGTCTCCGACAAGATGGAGAAGACGATCGTTGTCGAGCTCGAGGATCGTGTGAAGCACCCGCTGTACGGCAAGATCATCCGCCGTACCACCAAGGTGAAGGCGCACGACGAGAACGGCATCGCCGGCATCGGCGACCGCGTCCAGCTCATGGAGACCCGACCGCTGTCGGCGACCAAGCGCTGGCGTCTGGTCGAGGTGCTCGAGAAGGCCAAGTAAGAAGAGCACTACACCGAAACGGCCCGTCCCCGGTTGGGGGCGGGCCGTTTCGCGTGTGCGACCAGCGGGGGAGTGCACAACCACAATCGACGCCGATAACGCGCGATTTGGATTCCCTCGGCGTGTTCCCTACACTAGAGCGGTTGCCTGTGCCTCCGCATGCCCGCATGTGGGTACGGCTGGGTAACAGACCGCGCGCATCGGGTCGGTAATCCGGTGCGTACGAAAATCCAGGTCTTAGGAGAGATCAGTGATTCAGCAGGAGTCGCGACTGCGCGTCGCCGACAACACGGGTGCCAAGGAGATTCTCTGCATCCGCGTTCTCGGCGGTTCGTCTCGTCGCTACGCCGGGATCGGCGACATCATCGTCGCCACCGTCAAGGACGCCATCCCGGGTGGAAACATCAAGAAGGGCGAGGTCGTCAAGGCCGTCATCGTCCGCACCACCAAGGAGCGCCGCCGTCCGGACGGCTCGTACATCAAGTTCGATGAGAACGCTGCCGTTCTCATCAAGCCTGATCACGATCCCCGTGGCACCCGCATCTTCGGACCCGTGGGTCGTGAGCTGCGCGACAAGAAGTTCATGAAGATCGTTTCGCTCGCCCCGGAGGTGCTGTGATGAAGGTGCACAAGGGTGACACCGTTCTGGTCATCGCCGGCAAGGACAAGGGCGCCAAGGGCAAGGTCATCCAGGCCTTTCCGGCGACCGAGAAGGTCCTCGTCGAGGGCGTGAACCGGATCAAGAAGCACACCGCGGTCTCCGCGAACGAGCGTGGCGCCTCCTCCGGCGGCATCGTGACGCAGGAAGCCCCGATCCACGTGTCGAACGTGCAGGTCGTGGACTCGGACGGTAACGCAACTCGCGTTGGCTACCGCACCGACGAGAACGGCAAGCGGGTTCGGATCTCCCGTAAGAACGGGAAGGACATCTGAGATGACTAGCACTGAGAACAAGATCGTTCCCCGTCTGAAGACCCGCTACCGCGCCGAGATCAAGGACGCGCTGAACGCGGAGTTCGAGTACGCGAACGTCATGCAGATCCCCGGCGTGGTCAAGGTCGTCGTCAACATGGGTGTCGGCGACGCCGCCCGCGACGCGAAGCTGATCAACGGCGCGGTCAACGACCTCGAACTGATCACCGGCCAGAAGCCCGAGATCCGCAAGGCCCGCAAGTCCATCGCGCAGTTCAAGCTGCGTGAGGGCATGCCGATCGGCGCGCGCGTCACCCTCCGTGGCGACCGCATGTGGGAGTTCCTCGACCGCCTGGTCAGCATCGCGCTGCCCCGTATCAGGGACTTCCGCGGCCTGTCCGGCAAGCAGTTCGACGGCAACGGCAACTACACCTTCGGTCTCAACGAGCAGTCGATGTTCCACGAGATCGACGTGGACAAGATCGATCGCCCGCGCGGTATGGACATCACCGTCGTGACGACCGCGACCAACAACGAAGAAGGCCGTGCCCTGCTCAAGCACCTCGGCTTCCCGTTCAAGGAGAACTGAGCCATGGCGAAGAAGGCACTGGTCAACAAGGCCAACAAGAAGCCCAAGTTCGCGGTGCGCGCCTACACCCGCTGCCAGCGGTGCGGCCGCCCCCACTCGGTGTTCCGCAAGTTCGGCCTGTGCCGAATCTGCGTTCGCGAGATGGCGCACGCGGGCGAGCTGCCGGGCGTTCACAAGAGCTCCTGGTAACCAAACACTTCTGGCTTGCATCCGTGAGCCAGTCCAAAGGAAAACCCCTTCGCTGTAGGCCCACGGCCGGCAGGTGCTCCACGAGTGCCGACCCCGGTGTTGCATGGGAACCGCTGCGAGAAAGGTGAACAGGTCAACCCCATGACCATGACCGATCCAATCGCAGACTTCTTGACGCGTCTGCGCAACGCCAACTCGGCGTACCACGACGAGGTGAAGCTTCCCCACTCGAAGATCAAGGCGAACATCGCCGAGATCCTCAAGCGCGAGGGCTACATCTCCGATTTCCGTACCGAGGACGCCGAGGTGGGCAAGACCCTCATCGTCGACCTGAAGTACGGACCCAGCCGTGAGCGCAGCCTCGCGGGTGTCCGGCGCGTTTCCAAGCCCGGCCTCCGGGTTTACGCGAAGTCCACCAACCTGCCCAAGGTCCTGGGCGGCCTCGGCGTGGCGATCATCTCCACGTCCTCCGGCCTGCTCACGGATCGTCAGGCGGCCAAGCAGGGCGTCGGCGGCGAAGTCCTCGCCTACGTCTGGTAAGGGAGGCCACCACAATGTCGCGTATTGGAAAGATTCCGGTCACCGTCCCCGCGGGCGTTGACGTCACCATCGAAGGCCAGAACGTCTCGGTCAAGGGCCCCAAGGGCACCCTGGCGCTGACGATCGCCGAGCCGATCAGCGTTGCCAAGAGCGAGGACGGTGCCCTTCTGGTCACCCGTCCGGACGACGAGCGTCGCAGCCGCGCGCTGCACGGCCTCTCGCGCACCCTGGTCGCCAACCTGATCACCGGTGTCACCGAGGGCTACACCACGAAGATGGAGATCCACGGCGTGGGTTACCGCGTCGCGCTCAAGGGCAAGGACCTCGAGTTCGCGCTGGGTTACAGCCACCCGGTGCCGATCGAGGCCCCCGAGGGCATCACCTTCGTCGTCGAGACGCCCACCCGGTTCTCGGTCTCGGGTATCGACAAGCAGAAGGTCGGCCAGATCTCGGCCAACATCCGTCGTCTTCGCCGTCCGGACCCGTACAAGGGTAAGGGCGTGCGTTACGAGGGTGAGCAGATCCGCCGCAAGGTCGGAAAGACGGGTAAGTGATATGAGCCAGACTGCAAACCAGAAAGCCAAGCGGATTCCGCTGGGCAAGGATGCGTCCACCACGCGTCGTCTCTCGAAGACGCGTCGTCACTTCCGTCTGCGCAAGAAGGTCTCGGGCACGCCCGAGCGTCCGCGCCTGGTCGTGAACCGGTCCTCGCGCCACATCCACGTCCAGCTCGTGGACGACCTGGCCGGCCGCACCCTGGCCGCCGCGTCGACCATCGAGCCGGACCTGCGTGCGGCCGAGGGCGACAAGAAGGCCCTGAGCGCGAAGGTCGGTCAGCTGATCGCCGAGCGCGCGAAGGCAGCCGGCGTCGAGGCCGTGGTCTTCGACCACGGTGGCCACGGCTACCACGGTCGCATCGCGGCCCTGGCGGACGCTGCTCGCGAAGGCGGGTTGAAGTTCTGATGATGAAGTTCACGAATGGAAGGACAGTCTGATGCCGGGACGTCAGAGGCGTGACGGCGGCAGCGGACCCGCCGGACAGAATGGCCCCAACACCGGGGACAACCGCGGCGGCGGCGACCGTCGTGGCGGCGGTCGTGACGATCGTCGTGGCGGCCAGGCGGCCCCGAAGTCGGACCACATCGAGCGCGTTGTCACCATCAACCGCGTGTCGAAGGTCGTCAAGGGTGGTCGTCGCTTCAGCTTCACCGCGCTCGTGATCGTGGGCGACGGCAACGGGCTCGTTGGCGTCGGCTACGGCAAGGCCAAGGAAGTTCCCGCGGCCATCCAGAAGGGTGTCGAGGAGGCTCGCAAGAGCTTCTTCCGCGTTCCGATGATCGGCGGCACCATCACTCACCCCATCCAGGGTGAGGCGGCTGCCGGTGTGGTCATGCTCCGTCCGGCCAGCGCCGGTACCGGTGTCATCGCCGGTGGTGCGGTGCGTGCCGTGCTCGAGTGCGCGGGTATCCACGACATCCTGTCGAAGTCGCTCGGTAGCGACAACGCAATCAACGTCGTTCACGCGACCGTCGCCGCCCTCAAGGGCCTTCAGCGTCCCGAGGAGGTGGCCGCTCGCCGCGGACTGCCCATCGAGGACGTGGCCCCGGCCGGCATGCTGCGTGCACGTGCGGGACAGGGAGTCTGAGATGGCTGAACTTAAGGTCACCCAGGTAAAGAGCTCGATCGGTACCAAGAAGAACCAGCGCGACAGCCTGCGCACCCTCGGTCTGAAGGGCATCCGTCAGACCGTCGTCCGCGAGGACAACGCGCAGAACCGTGGCCTGGTCAACGTGGTCCGCCACCTCGTCACAGTTGAGGAGGTCTAACCATGACCATCAAGTTGCACCACCTGCGCCCCGCCCCGGGTGCCAAGTCCGACAAGATCCGCGTCGGTCGAGGCGAGGGCGGCAAGCGAGGTAAGACCGCAGGTCGCGGCACGAAGGGCACCAAGGCCCGCAAGAACGTGCCCGCAGCCTTCGAGGGTGGACAGATGCCGCTGCACATGCGTCTGCCCAAGCTCAAGGGATTCAAGAACCCGTTCCGGACCGAGTACCAGGTCGTCAACGTGGGCGATATCGCCCGTCTGTTCCCCAATGGTGGGACCATTGGCGTTGCCGAGCTCGTCGAGGCCGGCGCGGTTCGCAAGAACCAGCTCGTGAAGGTCCTCGGCGACGGAGAGCTCACGGTGTCCGTTCAGGTCACCGCGAACAAGTTCACCGGTGCCGCCAAGGAGAAGATCGCCGCTGCCGGTGGGACGACCACCGAGCTGTGATCCACCAGTAGTTCGAGACCGATGGCCGCAGCGCATCCCGAAGGGGCGTGCTGCGGCCATTCGTCTAACCTGACTCACACGGTCTATTGGGGCTGAGTGAACGGGTGCCACTGCTAGTGTTCTAAAGTTCATTTCGCCTCGTGAGCGATCCCGCTCGCGTTTTGCCAGTGCCAGGAGGATCTTTGCTTTCCGCCTTCGTCTCGGCCCTCAGGACTCCCGACCTGAGGCGGAAGATTCTCTTCGCCCTCGGCATCATCGCGTTGTACCGGTTCGGTGCGACGCTGCCGTCTCCCGGCGTCGACTACGCGAACGTCAAGACCTGCATCGATCAGATCTCCGGTGGTGACTCGGCGGGCATCTACTCGCTGATCAACCTGTTCTCCGGTGGCGCGTTGCTGCAGCTGTCGGTGTTCGCGATCGGCATCATGCCGTACATCACGGCGAGCATCATCGTGCAGCTGCTGACGGTGGTCATCCCCAGGTTCGAGGAACTCCGCAAGGAGGGCCAGTCGGGCCAGGCGAAGATGACCCAGTACACGCGATACCTGTCGATCGCGTTGGCCGTCCTCCAGTCCACCGGCATCGTTGCGCTCGCAGCGCGCGGCCAGCTGTTGCAGGGCTGTCAGGAAGACATCATCGCCGACCAGTCCATCTTCGGCCTGGTGACCATCGTCCTGGTGATGACCGCCGGTGCGGCCCTGGTGATGTGGTTCGGCGAGCTGATCACCGAGCGCGGCGTCGGCAACGGCATGTCGCTGCTCATCTTCTCGGGCATCGCCTCGCGCATGCCGTCTGAGGGCGGGGCGATCCTCGACAGCCGCGGCGGACTGATCTTCGCGATGGTCTGTGTCGCTGCCCTCGCCCTCATCGCGGGCGTGGTCTTCGTCGAGCAGGGCCAGCGGCGCATCCCGGTGCAGTACGCCAAGCGGATGGTCGGCCGGAAGATGTACGGCGGTTCCTCGACGTACCTGCCGCTGAAGGTCAACCAGGCCGGCGTCATCCCGGTGATCTTCGCGTCCTCGCTGCTGTACCTGCCGAACCTGATCGCCCAGCTGACCGGCGCAAGCACTGCCACCGACCCGAGCTGGTGGCAGCGGATCATCCAGGAGTACCTGGTCAATCCCAGCAACCCGGTCTACATCCTCATCTACTTCCTGCTCATCGTCTTCTTCACCTACTTCTACGTCGCGATCACCTTCAATCCCGAAGAGCGCGCGGACGAGATGAAGAAGTTCGGTGGCTTCATCCCGGGCATCCGGCCCGGCCGCCCGACGGCGGACTACCTCAACTACGTGCTCAGCCGCATCACGCTGCCGGGCGCCATCTACCTCGGTCTCATCGCGGTGCTTCCCAATTTCTTCCTGAGCGGAAGTGCGGGTAGCAGCATCTTCGGTGGTGCGGCAGTGCTGATTCTCGTCAGCGTCGGCCTCGACACCGTCAAGCAGATCGAGAGTCAACTCATGCAGCGCAACTACGAAGGGTTCCTCAAGTGAGACTTGTCCTCCTTGGTCCTCCCGGTGCCGGTAAGGGCACTCAGGCCGCCATCCTGTCGGAAAAGCTCGGCGTTCCGCACATCTCCACGGGCGACCTGTTCCGCGCCAACATCGGGCAGCAGACGGCGCTTGGACTCGAGGCGAAGAAGTACCTCGATGCGGGCGACCTGGTGCCCAGCGAGATCACGAACAACATGGTCCGCGCCCGGGTCTCCGAGCCGGACGCCGTGAACGGTTTCCTGCTCGACGGTTTCCCCCGCACGGTCGATCAGGCGCAGGCGCTCGAGGGCATCCTCGGCGAGCTGAACGCCAAGCTCGACGGCGTGCTCGCGTTCGAGGTCGACGACGACGTGGTGGTGGAGCGGATGCTCGCCCGCGGTCGCGCGGACGACACGGAAGACGTGATCCGGAACCGGATGCGTGTCTACCGCGAGGAGACCGCGCCGCTGCTGGACCACTACGCGGGTCAGATCGTCACCGTCGACGCCGTCGGCGAGGTCGACGAGGTCAACGCGCGCGCACTCGCCGCGCTCGGTAAGTAAGAGGCAGTCGTGGGGTTTCGTCGTAAGAAGGTTGTTCCCTTCCGCACCGCGGGCGAGTTGGACGCGATGGCGGCGGCAGGCGCCGTCGTCGGAGCGACACTCGTCGCGGTGCGCAATGCGGCGAAACCCGGCGTGAGCACCCTCGAGCTCGATCAGCTGGCCGAGCAGACGATCCGTGACGCCGGTGCCGTGCCGTCGTTCCTCGGCTACCACGGGTTCACCGGTTCGATCTGCTCGTCGGTGAACGACCGTGTGGTGCACGGGATCCCGTCGGCCGAGGACATGCTCGTCGAGGGTGATCTGGTGTCCATCGACTGCGGCGCGATCCTCGACGGCTGGCACGGCGACTCCGCCTGGACCTTCGGTGTCGGGACCATCATCGAGGCCGACGAGCTGCTCAGCGAGGCCACCAAGCTGTCGATGGAGGCGGGCATCGCGGCGATGATCGCAGGCAACCGCCTCACCGACGTCTCGCACGCGATCGAGCTGGGCACCCTGGCCGCCGCGAAGGCCCACGGACGCAAGTACGGCATCGTCGACGGGTACGGCGGTCACGCCATCGGCCGCGAGATGCACATGGATCCGTTCCTGCCGAACGAGGGGGCGCCCGGCAAGGGACCCGAACTCGTCATCGGCTCCGTGTTGGCCATCGAGCCGATGCTGACCCTCGGCACCCACGAGACCGAGGTGCTCGACGACGAGTGGACCGTCGTGACCACCGACGGGTCGAGGGCCGCGCACTGGGAGCACACCGTCGCGGTCACCGAGGACGGCCCGCGGATCCTGACGCTCCGCCCCGAGTAGACGCCGAAGGCCTACCGTCGACCCGTGACTGTTGAGCGGATCGATCAGCTGTGCACCTCGCCTGGCGGGGGAGTCCTGTTGGGCCGGCTGGCTGATGGGGTCCACACGTTGGCGGAGTTGGCGGATCCCGTCAGGGGTCCGGACGCGCTCTCCGAGTCTGTTGACGAACTCCGGCCCTGGTGGGACGGGCACCGAGCGTTGATACGCGATGCGCTGAGGCGTGCCGGAGAGCTGCGTGAGCTCGCTGCTCAGGTCGTACAGGTGGCCGAATCCGCGGGATGGTGGGCGTCGCTTGACCGGGACTCCCAGGTCTGGCTCAAGCCATACGACGGACTCGAGTTCCCCGTGGAATCGTCCTTCCGTACACCCCGCGAGGTGGGCGGGTTCGACCGCTATGCCCAGCGGCCGCTGCACCGGATAGCGACGTCGACGCTGACCACGAGGTCAACGCCCGTCGGCGGATGGTCGGCACATCACGCCTGCGCGAGCGCGCGGAACGCGGACTGGGTGGACGGGTACGAGGCACACACCAGGACGGTGCGGATTTCGCCCGATGCCAGGGTTGCGGAGATCGGTTCCGCTCAGGACTGGCACGATCTGGTGAGCCGCTTCGGTGTCGCCGATCCGATGTCGGGCAGTCATGATCCGGTCAGTGATGGCGAACCGTGGGGAGCGAACGACGGGCTGGTGCCGAACTGGCAGGCCATCGCGTCCGAGTACGACGGTGTGCATGTGACCGCATGGGCGTTCCTCACCGCGACCCAGGTCCGGGTCGCCTCCGCTGCCGGTTGGACCGAGGCCTGGGCGTTCGCAGGGGAGGAGACGACGTGGCTACGTTGGGCGTTCGACGAAGTCGGCGCGCCGCGACCATTCGAGGCGGGGTGATCGTGAACGGCGCTGGCCTGTCGATCGCGGAGGCCGCCGCGCGTACCGGGCTCACCGCGCACACCCTCCGCTACTACGAGCGAGATGGCTTGATGCTGTCCGCCGTCGGCCGGTCAGCATCCGGGCACCGGCGGTATGCAGCCGACGACATTGCGTGGATCGAGTTGGTCACGCGCCTGCGGGCGACCGGCATGCCGATCCGGGAGATACAGCGCTACGCCGAACTGGTGCGGGCGGGTGATGGCACCGAATACGACCGCCTGGCGCTGTTGCAGGCTCACAGGAGTCGGGTGCTCGCCCAGCTCGCCGAGGTGACGGATCACCTCGGCGCCATCGATTTCAAGATCGGCGTATACAGCGATCGTCTCGAGACGCTGCGCTTGACTTCGAGCGCACTCGAAGTCGTTGACTGCTCTCATGACAACTGACGCAATCCGAACGAGAACCCTCGGCACCGCCTCGCCGCTGACCGTGTCCGTGCTCGGGCTGGGCTGTATGGGCATGTCCGAGTTCTACGGGACCGGCGACGAGGCAGCCGGGATCTCCACCATCCACCGCGCACTCGACCTTGGCGTGACGCTCCTCGACACCGCCGACATGTACGGCCCGTTCACGAATGAAGAGCTGGTCGGCAAGGCAGTCGCCGGCCGTCGTGGGTCCGTCCAGATCGCCACCAAGTTCGGCAACGAGCGGCTCCCCGACGGCACCCGGGTCGGGATCAACGGCAGACCGGAGTACGTGCGTGCGGCGTGTGATGCCTCGTTGCGGCGGCTCGGGGTTGATCACATCGATCTCTACTACCAGCATCGTGTGGACAAGTCGGTGCCGATCGAGGACACCGTCGGCGCGATGGCTGACCTCGTCGTGGCGGGAAAGGTGCGCCACCTCGGATTGTCCGAGGCGGGGCCGGACACCATCCGGCGGGCACATGCCGTGCATCCGCTCACCGCGCTGCAGACGGAGTACTCGCTCTTCACCCGGGATCTCGAGGACACGATCCTGCCAACGATCCGCGAGCTCGGCATCGGGCTCGTGCCCTACTCGCCGTTGGGCCGGGGCATGCTCACCGGCGCGATCACTGCGGTCTCCGGCGCGGACGACGCCGGTGACCTGCGCCGGTCGACGTACTTCCCGAGGTTCAGGGGCGAGGCCCTGACGGCCAACCTCGAGTTGGTCACCCGTGTGCGCGCCTGCGCCGAGGCCAAGGGCGTCACGCCCGGCCAGCTCGCGCTGGCATGGGTCCTCGCCCAGGGAGAGGACGTCGTCCCGATCCCCGGGACCAAGCGGGTGAGATACGTCGAGGAGAACGTGGCCGCCGCATCGGTCACGCTGACCGAGGACGACCTGCTGGCGATCGAGCGGGCGGTGCCGAAGGGTGCTGTCACCGGTGACCGATACGGCGACATGTCGCACATCGACGTGTGACGCGGCGCGGCCTACCCGGTGACGGTGAGTGTCGCGTCGCCGGGGGTCGCGGTGCCGCACGCGGCGAGCCCGCCGAGCGCGAGACGCACGAACGCCGCGACCATCTGGGTCCTCACGCCCGTGTGTCTAACTGTCACGCCTCGAGCAGCAAGGTGATGGGGCCGTCGTTGACCGAACTGACGCGCATGTGCGCGCCGAAGTGTCCGGTCTGGACTTCTGCGCCCAGCCCGCGTAGGGCGTCGGCGAACGCGTCCACCAGCGGCTCGGCCACGGCGCGCGGGGCGGCGGCGGACCAGGACGGGCGCCGGCTCTTGCGGGTGTCCGCGAGCAGCGTGAACTGGCTGACCACCAGGATCGGCGCGCCGAGGTCGGAGGCCGAGCGCTCGTCGTCCAGGATGCGGAGCTTCCACACCTTCGCTGCGAGGGCGTCGGCGACCGCGGGATCGTCGCCGTGGCCGACGCCGAGCAGGACCAGCAGCCCCTGGCCGTCCGGTTCGATGCGGGCGACGGTGTGACCGTCGACCTCGACGGCCGCCTCGGTGACCCGTTGCACCACCGCGCGCACTCTTCACATCCCTTCGGGGGTTCGGGGGATTGAACCCGCATTTGGCCTGGTGAGCGAACTCCGGTAAGCTAGATCAACGGTGCGCCCTGCGTGCCGGTCGTTTCGTGCGTCTGTGCGGCTCGCCGGTTCTCTACCGCGTGCGCATCACCGTAACGGAGAACGATGCCCACCAACGGATCGCGGAGGATATGGCTAAGAAAGACGGGGCCATCGAGGTCGAGGGACGCGTAGTCGAACCGCTGCCCAATGCAATGTTCCGCATTGAGCTCGAGAACGGCCACAAGGTCCTCGCGCACATCAGCGGGAAGATGCGTCAGCACTACATTCGCATCCTGCCGGAAGACCGTGTCGTCGTAGAGCTGTCGCCCTATGACCTCTCTCGCGGTCGCATCGTCTACCGGTACAAGTAACACACACTTCCCGGGCCACATCTGGCCTGGGGAAACCATGTCCACCCACCGGTGGGCGACCACACAGGAGATTAGACAGACGTGAAGGTTCAGCCCAGCGTCAAGAAGATCTGCGAGAAGTGCAAGGTGATCCGTCGTAACGGCCGGGTCATGGTCATCTGCGACAACCTGCGTCACAAGCAGCGTCAGGGATAACCACCTGCACGACTTGCGATCGGCTTGTCCGACGCAACTGAAAAGAAGACCTCTCAGCACCAGCCAGGATGACGGCCAACGGGTTTCGGCCCGAGCAGCACATCCGGGTGCACCCCCGGCACGGAGGCCGGGGCCCCACTGAGTTAGTTGAAAGACGCTCTGAGCGATCAGAGGACACAGGGGACGGACTGGGAGCAGACCTCCGCACACCGATAGGAAATGCCAACATGGCACGTCTCGCAGGTGTTGATCTTCCTCGCGAAAAGCGTATGGAGATCGCACTGACCTACATCTACGGCGTCGGCCGTACCCGCTCCAAGGAGATCCTCGCGGCCACCGGTGTCAACCCGGATCTGCGCAGCAAGGACCTCAGTGACGAGGACCTGACCAAGCTCCGCGAGTACATCGAGGAGTCGCTGAAGGTCGAGGGTGACCTTCGCCGCGAGGTTCAGGCGGACATTCGTCGCAAGATCGAGATCGGCTGCTACCAGGGCCTGCGCCACCGTCGTGGTCTGCCCGTGCGTGGACAGCGCACCAAGACCAACGCGCGCACCCGCAAGGGCCCCAAGCGCACCATTGCCGGCAAGAAGAAGGCGAAGTAATGCCCCCTAAGTCACGCACCGGTCCGAAGAAGACCCAGAAGGCACGTCGCAGGGACAAGAAGAACGTCCCGCACGGCGCCGCTCACATCAAGAGCACCTTCAACAACACCATCGTGTCCATCACGGACCCGGCCGGCAACGTCATCTCGTGGGCGTCCTCGGGCCACGTGGGCTTCAAGGGTTCGCGTAAGTCGACCCCGTTCGCCGCTCAGCTGGCCGCCGAGAGCGCTGCCCGCAAGGCGCAGGAGCACGGCGTGAAGAAGGTCGACGTCTTCGTCAAGGGCCCCGGCTCGGGACGCGAGACCGCGATCCGCTCGCTGCAGGCTGCTGGCCTCGAGGTCGGCACCATCTCCGATGTCACCCCTCAGCCGCACAACGGCTGCCGTCCGCCCAAGCGGCGTCGGGTCTAGCGGGAAGGAAAGGTTTAGAAAATGGCACGTTATACCGGCCCCATCACCCGCAAGTCGCGTCGTCTGCGCGTCGACCTCGTCGGAGGAGACCAGGCGTTCGAGCGTCGCCCCTACCCGCCGGGCCAGCACGGCCGCGCGCGGATCAAGGAGAGCGAGTACCTGCTCCAGCTGCAGGAGAAGCAGAAGGCTCGCTTCACCTACGGCGTCATGGAGAAGCAGTTCGTCCGCTACTACAAGGAAGCGGTGCGTCGCCCGGGTAAGACCGGCGAGAACCTGCTGCGCATCCTCGAGACCCGTCTCGACAACGTCGTGTACCGCGCCGGACTGGCGCGCACCCGTCGTCAGGCCCGCCAGCTCGTCAGCCACGGCCACCTTCTCGTGAACAACAAGAAGGTCGACATCCCGAGCTTCCGCGTTTCTCAGTACGACATCATCGATGTCAAGGAGAAGTCGCTGAGCACGCTGCCGTTCCAGGTTGCCCGCGAGACCGTCGGCGACCGTCCGGTTCCCGGCTGGCTGCAGGTCGTTCCAGGTCGCCTCCGCGTCCTGGTCCACAATGTGCCCGAGCGCGCGCAGATCGACGTTCCGCTGCAGGAGCAGCTGATCGTGGAGCTGTACTCGAAGTAATGCCTTGTGCCCCGTGCGCCTTTCCGACAGCCCCGGCTGGAGGAAGGCGCACGGGTGCCGGAGGCGCCATCCATCGTGGGCGTCAAATAGCGGACGTCCGTACAGGAGGAAAACCACATGCTCATTTCTCAGCGACCCACGCTGACCGAAGAGGTCATCGCTGACAACCGCTCGAAGTTCGTCATCGAGCCCCTTGAGCCCGGCTTCGGGTACACCCTCGGCAACTCGCTTCGCCGCACCCTGCTGTCGTCGATCCCCGGCGCTGCTGTCACCAGCATCCGTATCGACGGCGTCCTGCACGAGTTCACCACCGTCCCCGGCGTGAAGGAAGATGTCACCGACATCATCCTGAACCTCAAGGGCCTCGTCGTGAGCTCCGAAGAGGACGAGCCGGTCACCATGTACGTCCGCAAGCAGGGCCCCGGTGCCGTGACTGCAGGCGACATCGTGCCCCCGGCCGGCGTCACGGTGAACAACCCGGATCTGCACATCGCCACCCTGAACGACAAGGGCAAGCTGGAGATCGAGCTCGTCGTCGAGCGCGGTCGTGGCTATGTCCCCGCCGTCCAGAACAAGGCGTCCGGCGCCGAGATCGGCCGTATCCCGGTCGACTCGATCTACTCGCCGGTGCTCAAGGTCACCTACAAGGTGGAGGCCACCCGCGTCGAGCAGCGCACCGACTTCGATCGGCTCGTGCTGGACGTGGAGACCAAGAACTCCATCACTGCTCGGGACGCGCTCGCCTCGGCGGGCAAGACCCTGGTTGAGCTCTTCGGCCTGGCCCGTGAGCTGAACGTCGAAGCAGAAGGAATCGAGATCGGACCCTCGCCCGCCGAGGCCGATCACATCGCTTCCTTCGGACTGCCGATCGAGGACCTGGACCTCACCGTCCGTTCCTACAACTGCCTCAAGCGCGAGGGTGTTCACACCGTCGGCGAGCTGGTTGGTCGCACCGAGTCCGATCTGCTGGACATCCGCAACTTCGGTCAGAAGTCCATCGACGAGGTGAAGGTCAAGCTGCATTCGCTCGGCCTTGCTCTCAAGGACAGCCCGGCCTCCTTCGATCCGACCACCGTTGCCGGCTACGACGCCGCCACCGGTACCTGGAGCGACACGGACGCCGGTGCCTTCAGCGACGCCGAGGGCAACGACCAGGACTACGCCGAGACCGAACAGCTGTAGTCAGCTCACCGGTTCCTTACTAGGAGATTCATCATGCCCAAGCCCAAGAAGGGTGCCCGCTTCGGCGGGTCGGCTTCGCACCAGAAGGCGATCTACGCCAATCTGGCCACCGCGCTCTTCGAGCACGGTCGCATCACCACCACCGAGGCCAAGGCCAAGGCCGTGCGGCCCTACGCCGAGAAGCTCATCACGCACGCGAAGGCCGGCACGCTGGCTCACCGTCGTGAGGTGCTCAAGGTCATCCGCAACAAGGATGTCGTGCACACCCTGTTCGCGGAGATCGGTCCGTTCTACGCGGAGCGCGATGGCGGCTACACCCGCATCATCAAGACCGTCCCCCGCAAGGGTGACAACGCTCCGATGGCGATCATCGAGCTCGTCAAGGAGCAGACCGTCACCTCCGAGGCCGACCGCGCGCGTCGCGTGAAGGCTTCGCAGGAGGCCCCGGCCGAGAACGTCGTGGAGGCCGTCGAGGCCGAGGCGACCGAGGCCGAGGTCGAGAACGCAGACGCAGTCGTGGAGGCTCTCGAGGACGAGACCGCCACCGCCGCCGATGCGGACGAGGCCAAGAAGGACTAACGCTGAACGCGTCAGAACCTCGCAACGAACCCGTCGCCCCCTCCGGGGGTGGCGGGTTCGTTCGCTATCGCCTCGATGTCACCTACGACGGCACCGACTTCTCCGGCTGGGCGCGCCAACCCGGGCTCCGGACCGTGTGTGGGGTGCTCGAGCAGGCCTTGTCGACCGTGTTCCGCGAACCGGTCGAACTGACCGTCGCCGGACGAACCGACGCGGGCGTGCACGCGGCCGGACAGGTCGCGCACATGGACCTCGCGGCGCCGTTGGACGACCCCAGCCGGCTGATTCGCCGATTCGCGCGGTTCCTGCCGCCGGACGTCCGGATCAAGGCGGTCACCGCGGTGCCCGCGGAGTTCGACGCCCGGTTCTCGGCGGTCCGCAGGCACTACGAATACCGCATCAGCACCGCGAGGTACGGCGTGGAGCCGTTGCGGGCCCGCGACACCGTCTCGGTGCCGAAGGACCTGGACCTGGACGCGATGAGCCGGGCGTCGGCCGGGCTGCTCGGCCTGCACGACTTCGCCGCGTTCTGCCGGCGGCGCGACGGCGCCACCACCGTGCGGGAGTTGCAGCGCTTCGACTGGGTTCGCGACGGCGACAGCGACATCGTCACCGCGCACGTCAGCGCGGATGCGTTCTGCTGGTCGATGGTTCGCAGCCTGGTCGGTGCGATGCTGGCGGTGGGCGAGGGCCGCCGCAGCGTCGAGTGGACCGTCGGGCTGTTGGAGCAGCGCGAGCGGTCGAGTTCGGTGCTGGTCGCGCCCGCGCACGGGCTGAGCCTGGTGCGGGTCGACTACCCGGCCGACGAGGACCTCGCCGAGCGCAATGCCGTCACCCGTGAGGTGCGGGCGGTGCCGGGCGGCTGCTGCGGCGACTGATCGCCGAGTGTGCAGTTACCGAGGCATCGGCCGAGAGGGCGGGTCGACAACTGCACACTCGGCGGGTTGCGGCGCAGGCAACCGCGGGCGTCGGCGACCCGCGCCGCCGAGCCGGGCGAGCGCGATGCCGCCGAGCAACCCCGCACCGCCGACGATCTGGACGGGTGTCATCGATTCGCCGAGCAGGATCCACGAGGCGATGACGGCGAACAGCACCTCGGCAAGCAGGATCAGCGAGGTCAACGTCGGCCCGATCCGGGCGACCGCTGCGCTTCCCGACAGGTACGCGACGACCGTGCTCACGAGGATCAGCAGGGTGAGCGGGACGAACCACGCCAGCTCGACCGACCCCAGCGTCGTGTCCGCGGCTGTCACGCTCAGCGGGAGCACCCCGATCAGTCCGACGCAGCCGATCGCGACGGCGCCGACGCTCATCCCGGTCGCGGTCAGAACCAGCGGGCTGAACGTGTCGGAGGTCCGGTCCGAGATGACGAAGAAGCAGGCGAGGCAGACCATCGAGATCGTCGACCAGGCGACGCCGGCAAGGCTGACCTCGACGGACCCGAACAGGTCGAGCACGCCAACCGCACCCGCCAGCGCCAGCGCCGTGCCGACCAGGGTCACCGGGCCTGGGCGCTCGCCCCGGGTCGCCCACGCCCAGCCGATGACCAGGAGCGGCGCGAGGAACTGGATCATCAGGGCGACGCCGACCGAGAGGTACTGCAGCGCCAGGAAGAAGCTGGCCTGAACGCCCGCCACCGCCATCAGGCCGTACAGCACGATCGTCTTGGCGTGCCGGTGCGCGGTGCGCAGTCCGGCCGGGTCGGCGATCGCGGCGACGACCAGCATCACGACCGCGGCGCCGGCGATCCGCGCGAGCACCGTGCCTCCGGGGGACCATCCGACACCCATCAGCGACTTGGCGAACGGGCCCGACATCCCGAAGGTGAAGGCGGAGAGCAGGCTCAGGCCGGTGCCGGTCCGGGCCGCTAGTGACTGCTTGCAGGTCGCTCGAAACAACACGGCGGCCGCACTGCCTTGCACGTCGGCGTCTCCTGTCATGAGTGAAACCTGATTAGACTCATGACGGTATGAGGCGAGTCGTCAGGAGTCAAAGTGTATATAGCCCATGACACCGAGAGAGCCCTGATCGGCGCGGCGGCACTGGTCAACACCGGCCGTGGCGGCCGTGAGCTGCTGCCGGACGTGGCCGCACTCGACGCGTTCCTGACCGAACACGATTGGAGCGGCAGGCGCGACGGCACCGAGTCGGAGTTGCGCGCGGTGCGGTCACTGCGACCACGCCTCGCCCGGTTGTGGCAGTCGGGCAGTGACGGTGACGCGGCGCAGATCGTGAACGCATTGCTGCGGGAGGCGAAGGCCATGCCCCGGCTGACCGAGCACGGCGACTGGGGCTGGCACCTGCACGTCACGGCCGACGACGATCCGTTGGTGCACCGGATGGGAGCCGAGGCGGCGATGGCGATCGTCGACGTCATCCGCGTCGGCGACCTCGACCGGCTGCGTCACTGCGTGGCGCCCGATTGTGATTCGGTCCTGATCGACTTGTCACGCAACAGGTCCCGCCGGTACTGCGATACGGGAAACTGCGGGAACCGGGCGAACGTGGCGGCGTACCGGGCGCGCAGGGCGGAGGCCGCCACGCGCTGAGTGACACCGTGTTGCGGGTCAGCCCTGCTGCGCGACGCCCTCGACCACGGTCATCACGACGGTTTCGGCGTTGTGGCGGGCGACCGATTTGTTCACCTTGACCCGGATGACGCCGCCGTCCTTGCGCACCAGGTCGACATCGGCGGACAGGCCGAGTTGCTCGCCGTTGATCAGCTGGGTGTGCCCGCGATCGTGTTCTTCGATGAGGCTCGGATGGACGAACTGGCGCGGGCCGAGGCCGCGCGCCTCGGGTAGTGAGTACCCGAGCAGGTCAGCGAAGGCCCGGTTGACGTCGACAACGTGATCGTCGCTCTTGTGCACGATGACCGGCATGTTGACGTTGTGGATGAGTGCCCGATAGTGGGCACCACTGATCGCACTCACGGAATTCGAAGACACCCGCGACCTCCCGACTGGTCTGCGCAAGCACTCGATCCAACGTTGTGGACCGTTCAACCAATGTGACAGCGGGGGAAGTGTATGTGCAACGTGATGGGCGACACATCGGTTTTCTATGTGTAGCGCACCGAAATGGTTTTGGTTCGGTCAGCCCGCAAGGGATCGGGCGATCACGAGGCGCTGAATCTGATTGGTGCCCTCGAAGATCTGGGTGATCTTGGCCTCGCGCATGTACCGCTCCACCGGGAAATCCTGGGTGTAGCCGTATCCGCCGAAGACCTGGACGGCGTCGGTGGTGACCTTCATCGCGGCATCGGTCGCGACCAGTTTCGCGACGCTGGCGTTGCGCGAGTAGGGCACACCGGCGTCGCGCCTGCGCGCGGCGTCCAGGTAGGTGGCGCGGGCCGAGTCGACCGCGGCGGCCATGTCCGCGAGCAGGAATCCGAGGCCCTGGTGGTCGATGATTCGCTTGCCGAAGGCCTTGCGTTCCTTGGCATATGCGACGGCGTCGTCGAGCGCGCCCTGGGCCAGCCCCACCGCGACCGCGGCGATGCCGAGGCGGCCGGAGTCGAGCGCGCTGAAGGCGATGGGCAGGCCCTGTCCCTGCGCTCCGATCAGCCGTTCCTGCGCGACGAAGGCGTCGTCGTAGTGGGCGGACGTGGTGGGGACGGCGCGCAGTCCCATCTTCTCCTCGGGCTTGCCGAAGCTCAGACCCTCGGTGTCGGAGTCCACCAACAGGCAGGAGATGCCTCGCGGACCGTCGTCGCTGGTGCGTGCGAAGAGGGTGTAGAAGTCGGCCCGGCCGCCGTTGGTGATCCAGGCCTTGGATCCGTTGATCCGGAAACCGCCCTCCACGGGCGTCGCCTTGCAGCTCAGCGCGGCGGCGTCGGAGCCGGCCTGCGGCTCGGAGAGGCTGTATGCGCCGATGGTGTTGCCGCCCAGCATGTCCGGGAGCCACCGGGACTTCTGCTCGTCGGTGCCATGGGTGGCCAGCGCGAAGCAGGAGAGGCTGTGCACGCTGGTCGCCACGGCGACGGCGGCCCAGCGCGAGGCGAGTTCCTCGAGTACCTGCAGGTACACCTCGTACGGCTGGTTGCCGCCGCCGAACTCCTCGGGATACGGCAGGCTCAGCAGCCCGGCCTGGCCGAGGGCAGGGAAGACGCCCTCGGGGAAGGTCTCCGTCTTCTCGTGCTCGTTCACCTTCGGTGCCAGCACCTTGTCCGCGACGTCGCGGGTCAGGTCGATCAGGTCGTGGGCTTCCTGGCTGGGCAGCAGGCGTTCGACGGGCACGGCGGTCTCCTCCGGTGAGTAGTACTAGAAAAGATACTGCAGTACTGTTAGAGGTATGGCAACCCGGTCCAGTGCCCCGGCCGTGCGTGGTGCCGCGCGGCGAGCACAGCTGCTCGATCAGCTCGTCGACCTGCTCCTGGAGGAGGGCTTCGCTCACCTGACGCTCGACGACATCGCGGGCAGGTTGAGGTGTTCGAAGTCGACGCTGTATGCGCTCGCGGACAGCAAGGAGCAGCTCGTCCGCACCGCGACTGTGCACTTCTTTCGGGGCGCCACCGAGCGCGTGGAATCCAGGCTCGACGGCGTCGTCGGCGCGCGCGAACGAATCGGGACCTATCTGGAGGCGGTGGGCGAGCAACTCCGGCCCGCGTCCACCCGCTTCATGGACGATCTCGCGAGCAACGCGGCGGCCCGCGAGATCTACGAGCGCAACACGCGGTTTGCCGCGCGCCGAGTGCAGGAGCTGATCACGGCCGGAGTCCGGGAGGGTGAGTTCCGGGACGTCAATGCCGCCTTCGTCGCCGACGTGGCGGCGGCGATGATGGTCCGCATCCAGCAGCGCCGGGTCGCGGAGTCAACGGGGCTTCCTGACGCCCAGGCGTATCTCGAACTCGCAACCCTGCTCACCCACGGTCTCGCGGTATGAGCCTCTGACCTGCATCTTCGCAGTTGGACAAATGTCCGCGTGGCCAATCATCTCAATTTGGCATCTTCGCGTTGGACGGTTGGTTATGGTTGCCGCATTTCGTGCGATCTGTAACCGGTTCTGGCTATGCATTCGCGCGGTCCCTGGATGCATGGAGGAACGAGAATGTCACATGCGGTGATGCGTCGTGCGGTGGCGGCGGTGAGCGGCGCGGCTCTTGCGGTGCTCGGGCTCGGGGTCGGTGTCGCGTCGGCGGCGCCGGGTTCGGTGACCTGGGATGACGGGAGCGAGCGGATCACCCGCACGATCAGCGATGTCACCCCGGCCGCGGGTGACACCATCACCTCGACGACCGCCTTCGACCGGACTGGTGGAGTTGTCGAGTACATCCAGCAGGTCAAGGACATTCATCCACCGTGCCTGACCTATGTGGAGGGCTCCGCGAAGGTCGACGGCTCCCCGCGTGGGCTCGACAGCCAGGGTGCCGACTTCGCGAAGGTGGCGGGTAGCTGGGCGCTGTACCCGCACATCTCGCCGAACCTTCGGACCTTCGAGTTCTCGTACAAGGTGGGTGCTGACTGCGCCCGCGGCGTGCCGCTGATGACGACGGTGCATTACTCCGGGACGCTCGGCAGCGGTACCTATGACGGCAAGGGCCCGACGGTGTCGGTGGCCAATGCCGCGACCTCGACGCAGTTGACGGTTCCGGCGACGGCGAATGTCGGTGCTGCGGTTGAGTTGAAGGCGACGGTTGCTCCGGCTGCCGCGGGTGGCATGGTGCAGTTCAAGGACGGCGGCGTGAACATCGGTGGCCCGGTCACTCTTGCTGGTGGCGTGGCGACGCTGTCGCACACCTTTGATGCCGCGGGTGCGAAGTCGATCACCGCTGTGTACTCGGGTGGTGCCGGGTTCACGGGTTCGACGTCTGCTGCGGCGACGGTGACGGTGTCGGTTCCTGATGAGGCGACGACCACGACCATCACGGTTCCGGCGACGGCCAATGTCGGTGCTGCGGTTGAGCTGAAGGCGACTGTCGCTCCGGCTGCTGCTTCCGGGACGGTGCAGTTCAAGGACGGCGGCGCGAACATCGGTGGCCCGGTCGCGGTCAACGCCGGTGTCGCGACCTTGTCGCACACCTTTGATGCCGCGGGTGCGAAGAACATCACCGCTGTGTATTCGGGTGGTGCCGGCTTCACGGGCTCGACGTCTGCTGCGGCGACGGTGACGGTGTCGGTTGCCGATGTCGCGACCTCGACCCAGCTGACGGTTCCGGCCACGGCAAACGTGGGTGAGGCTCTCGATCTGTCGGCCACGGTGTCGCCCGCTCCTGCCGGTGGCACGGTTCAGTTCAAGGACGGGGGCACCGCACTCGGTGGCCCGGTGAATGTGGTGGACGGCAAGGCCGCGATCCCGCATGCGTTCGACGCCGCCGGTCCGCACAGCATCACCGCGGTCTTCTCCGGGGCTCCGGGCTTCACGACGTCGACGTCTGCTGCGGCGACGGTGACGGTGTCGGTTGCCGATGTGGCGACCTCGACGCAGTTGACGGTTCCCGCGACGGCGTTTGTGGGTGCGCCTGCGGAGTTGAAGGCGACGGTGTCGCCTGCTCCTGCTGGTGGCACGGTGCAGTTCAAGAACGGCTCCACCCCGATCGGTGGTCCGGTGAATGTGGTGGACGGTAAGGCGGTGCTGTCGCACACGTTCGCTGCGGCCGGTTCGCACGCGATCTCGGCGGTGTATTCGGGTGCTCCCGGTTTCATGGGTTCGACTTCTGCGGTGCAGTCGGTATCGGTTCCGGTTCCCGCTGTGGTGACCTCGATCGCGTTGACGGCGCCTGCGGCTGCGGATCGTGGTGTGGTGGTGGAGCTCTCGGCGACGGTGTCGCCGACCCCGAACGGTGGCACGGTGCAGTTCAAGGACGGTTCGACCCCGATCGGTGGTCCGGTGAATGTGGTCGACGGTAAGGCGAAGTTGTCGCACACCTTTGACACTGCGGGTGCGCATTCGATTACGGCGACGTACTCCGGGTTCGCGGGTTTCTCGGGTGCGGGTTCGCAGGCGAGCACGGTGACGGTGGCCGGTTCCGGTGGGGACGGGTCGTTCGGCTCGAGCCAGTTCGGTTCCTGATTCTCTAGCTCTGTTTCGATCCAACAATTCTCGGTTCTGTAAATGGAGGAACGTTCATGTCCGGTGTGTTGATGCGTCGCGTGGCGGCGGTGAGCGCTGTGTCGGTTGCGGTGCTCGGTCTCGGGGCCGGTGGTGTCGCGTCGGCGGCGCCGGGTTCGGTGACCTGGGATGACGGGAACGAGCGGATCACCCGCACGATCAGCGATGTCACCCCGGCAGCGGGAGACACCATCACGTCGAAGACGGTTTTCGACCGGACCGGCGGCGTGGTGGAGTACATCCAGCAGGTCAAGGATGTTCATCCGCCGTGCTTGACGTATGTGGACGGTTCGGCGAAGGTCGACGGCTCGGCGCATGGGCTCGACAGTCAGGGCGCGGACTTCGCGAAGGTGTCGGGCAGTTGGGCGCTGTACCCGAGCATTTCGCCGAATCTGCGGACTTACGAGTTCTCGTACAAGGTGGGTGCCGATTGCGCCCGGGGCGTGCAGTTGATGACGACGGTGCACTACTCCGGGACGCTCGGCAGCGGTACCTATGACGGCAAGGGCCCGACCGTCACCGTTCGCAAGAACGCTTCGGCGACGACGCTGGCCGCGGTTGCCAATGCTCAGGTCGGTCAGGCCGCGACGCTCAGTGCGACCGTCACCGGTGGCGCGAACGGTGACACCGTCGAGTTCTACGACGGCACTACCAAGCTCGGAACGGGAACTCTGAACAACGGCGCCGCGACGTACGCCTGGACCCCCACGGCCGGTGGCGCACACGCCCTGTCCGCGAAGTTCCTCGCGACCGCGCAGGCCGAGGGATCGCAGTCCGCGCCGCAGAATGTCACGGTGTCGGTTCCCGATGAGGCGACCACGACCACGCTGACGGTGCCGGCGGCGGCGAATGTGGGTGCTGCGGTTGAGTTGAAGGCGACGGTTGCTCCGGCTGCTGCGGGTGGCACGGTGCAGTTCAAGGATGGTGCTGCGAACATTGGTGGCCCGGTCACGCTCGCTGGTGGCGTCGCGACGCTGTCGCACACCTTTGATGCTGCGGGCGCGAAGTCGATCACCGCGGTCTATTCGGGTGGTGCCGGCTTCACCGGTTCGACGTCTGCTGCGGCGACGGTGACGGTGTCGGTTCCTGATGAGGCGACGACGACGACCATCACGGTGCCGGCGACGGCGAATGTGGGTGCTGCGGTTGAGTTGAAGGCGACGGTTGCCCCGGCTGCTGCGGGTGGCACGGTGCAGTTCAAGGACGGCGGCGCGAACATTGGTGGCCCGGTCACGCTCGCTGGTGGCGTGGCGACCCTGTCGCACACCTTTGATGCTGCGGGTGCGAAGAGCATCACCGCGGTCTATTCGGGTGGTGCCGGCTTCACGGGTTCGACGTCTGCTGCCGCGACGGTGACGGTGTCGGTTCCGGATGAGGCGACGACGACGACGCTGACGGTTCCGGCGACGGCGAATGTGGGTGCTGCGGTTGAGTTGAAGGCGACTGTTGCTCCGGCTGCTGCGGGTGGCACGGTGCAGTTCAAGGACGGCGGCGCGAATATCAGTGGCCCTGTCACTCTCGCTGGTGGTGTCGCGACGCTGTCGCACACCTTTGATGCTGCGGGTGCAAAGAACATCACCGCGGTCTACTCGGGTGGTGCCGGTTTCACGGGTTCGACGTCTGCTGCGGCGACGGTGACGGTGTCGGTTGCCGATGTCGCGACCTCGACGCAGTTGACGGTTCCCGCGACGGCGTTCGTGGGTGCGCCTGCGGAGTTGAAGGCGACGGTGTCGCCTGCTCCTGCTGGTGGCACGGTGCAGTTCAAGAACGGCTCCACCCCGATCGGTGGTCCGGTGAATGTGGTGGACGGTAAGGCGGTGCTGTCGCACACGTTCGCTGCGGCCGGTTCGCACGCGATCTCGGCGGTGTATTCGGGTGCTCCCGGTTTCCTGGGTTCGACTTCTGCGGTGCAGTCGGTATCGGTTCCGGTTCCCGCTGTGGTGACCTCGATCGCGTTGACGGCGCCTGCGGCTGCGGATCGTGGTGTGGTGGTGGAGTTCTCGGCGACGGTGTCGCCGACCCCGAACGGTGGCACGGTGCAGTTCAAGGACGGTTCGACCCCGATCGGTGGTCCGGTGAATGTGGTCGACGGTAAGGCGAAGTTGTCGCACACCTTTGACACTGCGGGTGCGCATTCGATTACGGCGACGTACTCCGGGTTCGCGGGCTTCTCGGGTGCGGGTTCGCAGGCGAGCACGGTGACGGTGGCCGGTTCCGGTGGGGACGGGTCGTTCGGCTCCAGCCAGTTCGGTTCCTGACCTTCCTTGGATTGACCTCGATGCCAACAATGCTCAGTGCTGTAAACGGAGGAGTTGTGATGTCCGGTGTGTTCATGCGTCGCGCTGCGGCGGTGAGTGCCGCGTCGGTTGCGGTGCTCGGTCTCGGGGCCGGCGGTGTCGCATCGGCGGCGCCGGGTTCGGTGACCTGGGATGACGGGAACGAGCGGATCACCCGCACGATCAGCGATGTCACCCCGGCAGCGGGAGACACCATCACGTCGAAGACGGTTTTCGACCGGACCGGCGGCGTGGTGGAGTACATCCAGCAGGTCAAGGACATTCATCCGCCGTGCCTGACCTATGTGGAGGGCTCCGCGAAGGTCGATGGCTCGGCGCACGGGCTCGACAGCCAGGGCGCCGACTTCGCGAAGGTGTCGGGCAGCTGGGCGCTCTATCCGAGCATCTCGCCGAACCTGCGAACCTACGAGTTCTCGTACAAGGTGGGTGCTGACTGCGCCCGCGGCGTGCCGCTGATGACGACGGTGCATTACTCCGGGACGCTCGGCAGCGGAACTTATGACGGCAAGGGACCGACGGTGTCGGTCCGCAAGAACGCCTCGACCACAACGCTGGCCCCCGTGCCGGCCGCCACTGTGGGGCAGGCCGTGCAGCTGACCGCGACGGTCGCGGGTGGTGCCCCGGGCAACGTGGTCGAGTTCTATGACGGTGCGGCGAAGATCGGCGAGGGCCCGCTGGTCGGAAGCTCCGTGACGGTCGGCTGGACGCCGTCCACCGCTGGCGCACATAACCTGTCTGCGAAGTTCCTGGCAACCGCCACGGCCGAGGGGTCGCAGTCGGCCCCACAGTCGGTGACGGTGTCGGCTCCCGACGCGGCGACCACGACCACGCTCACGGTTCCGGCGACGGCGAATGTCGGTGCTGCGGTTGAGTTGAAGGCGACGGTTGCTCCGGCTGCCGCGGGTGGCACGGTGCAGTTCAAGGACGGTGCCGCGAACATCGGTGGCCCGGTCCCTCTCGCTGGCGGTGTCGCAACGCTGTCGCACACCTTTGATGCCGCGGGTGCGAAGTCGATCACCGCGGTCTATTCGGGTGGTGCCGGGTTCACGGGCTCGACGTCTGCTGCCGCGACGGTGACGGTGTCGGTGCCCGATGAGGCGACGACCACCACGCTGACTGTTCCGGCGGCCGCGAATGTTGGTGCTGCGGTGGAGTTGAAGGCGACGGTTGCTCCGGCTGCTGCTTCCGGGACGGTGCAGTTCAAGGACGGTGCCTCGAACATCGGTGGTCCGGTCGCGGTGAACGCCGGTGTGGCGACCTTGTCGCACACCTTTGATGCCGCGGGTGCGAAGAGCATCACCGCGGTCTACTCGGGTGGTGCCGGTTTCACCGGTTCGACGTCTGCTGCGGCGACGGTGACGGTGTCGGTTCCCGATGAGGCGACGACCACGACGCTGACGGTGCCGGCGACGGCGAATGTTGGTGCTGCGGTGGAGTTGAAGGCGACTGTCGCCCCGGCCGCCGCTTCCGGCACGGTGCAGTTCAAGGACGGTGCCGCGAACATCGGTGGTCCGGTCGCGGTGAACGCCGGTGTGGCGACTCTGTCGCACACCTTTGATGCTGCGGGTGCGAAGAGCATCACCGCGGTCTACTCGGGTGGTGCCGGTTTCACGGGTTCGACGTCTGCTGCGGCGACGGTGACGGTGTCGGTGCCCGATGAGGCGACGACCACGACGCTGACGGTGCCGGCGACGGCGAATGTGGGTGCTGCGGTTGAGTTGAAGGCGACTGTTGCTCCGGCTGCTGCGGGTGGCACGGTGCAGTTCAAGGATGGTGCTGCGAACATCGGCGGCCCGGTCACGCTCGCTGGTGGCGTCGCGACCTTGTCGCACACCTTTGATGCTGCGGGTGCGAAGTCGATCACCGCTGTGTACTCCGGTGGTGCCGGTTTCACGGGTTCGACGTCTGCTGCCGCGACGGTGACGGTGTCGGTGCCCGATGAGGCGACGACGACCACGCTGACGGTTCCGGCGACGGCCAATGTGGGTGCTGCGGTTGAGTTGAAGGCGACTGTTGCTCCGGCTGCTGCGGGTGGCACGGTGCAGTTCAAGGATGGTGCCGCGAACATCGGTGGCTCGGTCGCGGTGAACGCCGGTGTGGCGACCCTGTCGCACACCTTTGATGCCGCGGGCGCGAAGAGCATCACCGCGGTCTATTCGGGTGGTGCCGGATTCACCGGTTCGACGTCTGCTGCGGCGACGGTGACGGTGTCGGTGCCCGATGAGGCGACCACGACCACGCTCACGGTTCCGGCGACGGCGAATGTTGGTGCCGCGGTCGAGCTGAAGGCGGCTGTTGCTCCGGCTGCCGCGGCCGGGACGGTGCAGTTCAAGGACGGTGCCGCGAACATCGGTGGCCCGGTGACGCTCGCTGGTGGTGTCGCGACGCTGTCGCACACCTTTGATGCTGCGGGTGCGAAGTCGATCACCGCTGTGTACTCCGGTGGTGCCGGGTTCACGGGTTCGACGTCTGCTGCGGCGACGGTGACGGTGTCGGTTCCTGATGAGGCGACGACCACGACCATCACGGTTCCGGCGACGGCCAATGTCGGTGCTGCGGTTGAGCTGAAGGCGACTGTCGCTCCGGCTGCTGCTTCCGGGACGGTGCAGTTCAAGGACGGCGGCGCGAACATCGGTGGCCCTGTCGCGGTCAACGCCGGTGTGGCGACGCTGTCGCACACGTTTGATGCCGCGGGTGCGAAGAGCATTACCGCTGTGTATTCGGGTGGTGCCGGGTTCACGGGTTCGACGTCTGCTGCGGCGACCGTGACGGTGTCGGTTGCCGATGTCGCGACCTCGACGCAGTTGACGGTTCCCGCGACGGCATTCGTGGGTGCGCCTGCGGAGTTGAAGGCGACGGTGTCGCCTGCTCCTGCTGGTGGCACGGTGCAGTTCAAGAATGGTGATCTGGCGTTGGGTGCTCCGGTGAATGTGGTGGACGGCAAGGCGGTCCTGTCGCACACGTTCGCTGCTGCCGGTTCGCACGCGATCTCGGCGGTGTACTCGGGTGCTCCCGGTTTCCTGGGTTCGACCTCTGCGGTGCAGTCGGTGTCGGTTCCGGTTCCCGCTGTGGTGACCTCGATCGCGTTGACGGCGCCTGCGGCTGCGGATCGTGGTGTCGCGGTGGAGTTCTCGGCGACGGTGTCGCCGACCCCGAACGGTGGCACGGTGCAGTTCAAGGACGGTTCGACGCCGATCGGTGGTCCGGTGAATGTGGTCGACGGTAAGGCGAAGTTGTCGCACACCTTTGACACTGCGGGTGCGCATTCGATTACGGCGACGTACTCCGGGTTCGCGGGTTTCTCGGGTGCGGGTTCGCAGGCGAGCACGGTGACGGTGGCCGGTTCCGGTGGGGACGGGTCGTTCGGCTCCAGCCAGTTCGGTTCCTGAATCTCTAGCTCTGTTTCGATCCAACAATGCTCGGTTTTGCAAATGGAGGAACTTTCATGTCCGGTCTGATGATGCGTCGCGCGGTGGCGGCGGTGAGTGGGGCCGCCATCGCGGTGCTCGGTCTCGGGGTCGGTGGTGGTGTCGCGTCGGCGGCGCAGACGTCGGCGACGGTGACGTCCACGAACATCGTGGCGACGAAGACGTTGCTCGGTGATGGTTCGGTGTTCCCGGGTGAGGTGGTGACCTACCGGACCGAGTTCTCGGTCAACAGCATCATCGATCGATACCTGAACAAGATCACCGATGTGCATCCGGCCGGGTTCGAGTACGTGCCGGGCAGTGCGAAGGTGTCAGCGGCGTCGACGTCGGCGGTGACGCCGAGCGTGGATGTGGCGAACAACCGGGTGTCGGTGTCGAACTCGCTCAGCGCGTGGATGCTGTCGAAGAACGTCAACCGGAAGGTGTCGTTGGAGCTGTCGTACAAGGTTCCGGACAACGCACCCGCGGGTACGTTCGACAGCGGTCTGACGTTCGACGTGAACACCTTCGGTTCGACGCAGGTGTTCAACCCGATCGGCGTGACGATCGATGTGCAGGGCCCGGCCGCGACCACGACGCAGCTGACGGCGCCCGCATCCGCGACCGTGGGTGTCCCGGTTGACCTGTCGGCCTCGGTGTCCCCGTCCGTCGCGGGCGGTACGGTGCAGTTCAAGGACGGCGACGTGAACATCGGTGCGCCTGCCAATGTCGTGAACGGCACTGCGGCGCTCTCGCATGCGTTCGCCACGGCGGGCCCGCGCAGCATCACCGCGGTGTACTCGGGCGTGCCCGGATTCGCGGGTTCGACCTCCGCGCCCTCGACGGTCGCGGTGTCGATGCCTGACGTGGCCACCTCGACAGTGCTCAGCCTCGCGAACGACGCGCAGACCGGCGTCCAGGTGAGCCTGGTCGCCGCCGTGACCCCCGCCCCGGCCGACGGCACGGTCCAGTTCAAGGACGGCGACACCCCGATCGGTGGCCCGGTGGGCGTGGTCGACGGCAAGGCCACGCTGTGGTTCACGTTCAACACCGCGGGTGATCACCCGATCACCGCCGTGTACTCGGGGGCGCCCGGCTTCAAGGCGTCGACCTCCGCGGTCACCGCGCTCAAGGTCACCGGGGAGAACACCGGCGGCGGTACCGGGTCGCTCGGGTTCGGTTCCTGACACCGGCGGTCCGATCGCATTCAGTTCCACACGAGCACCTTGGAGGAATTCTCATGTCTAATACCGTGATGCGTCGCGCTGCGGCCGTGGTGAGTGCGGCGGCGGTCGTCGCACTCGGTCTCGGGGTCGGTGGTGGTGTCGCGTCGGCGGCGCAGACCTCGGCGACGGTGACGTCCACGAACATCGTGGCGACGAAGACGTTGCTCGGTGACGGTGTGGTGTTTCCCGGTGAGGTGGTGACCTACCGGACCGAGTTCTCGGTCAACAGCATCATCGATCGATACCTGAACAAGATCACCGATGTGCATCCGGCCGGGTTCGAGTACGTGCCGGGCAGTGCGAAGGTGTCGGCGGCGTCGACGTCGGCGGTGACGCCGAGCGTGGATGTGGCGAACAACCGGGTGTCGGTGTCGAACTCGCTCAGCGCGTGGATGCTGTCGAAGAACGTCAACCGGAAGGTGTCGTTGGAGCTGTCGTACAAGGTTCCGGACAACGCACCCCTGGGAACGTTCGACAGCGGTCTGACGTTCGACGTGAACACCTTCGGTTCGACGCAGGTGTTCAACCCGATCGGTGTCTTCGCGACCGTCGAGGCGCCGGACACCGCCACGACGACCGGGCTGACCGTGCCCGGTTCCGCGGTGGCGGGCGACGTTGTCCCGCTGTCCGCGACGGTGGCCCCTGTTCCGACCGGCGGCACCGTGCAGTTCAAGGACGGTGACACCCCGCTCGGAGCGCCGGTCACCGTCCTGGACGGCAAGGCGATGCTCCCGCATTCGTTCGACAGCAACGGGGCGCACCGGATCACCGCTGTGTACTCGGGCGGCGGACGATTCCTGGCGTCGGTCTCGCCGACCCTGACCGTCAACGTGTCGGGCGGCACCGGCGGTGGCGACGGCGGCACCGGTTCGGCCGGTCTGTCTTTCGGCTCCTAGACGCGTGAACGACAGGGCCCCCGCCGACGCTCGGCGGGGGCCCTGTCGTGTTCGGGAGAGGTGCGGGCGGGCGAGTGGCGAGCATCGCTCGGCCCGGCTTCGGGTCGAGCCCGGTGGTCGGCTCGTCGAGGACCGGACAATGGGGCACGGGGTGGCGGGGACGTCCGAGGTCCGTGGTTCGATGGGGTGTGGCAACAGCACCGATCCGGCTCGAGGTGATCGTCGGAAGCGTCCGTGTCGGCAGGTTCGCACCCGTCGTCGCCGACTGGTTCGTGCGTCGGGCGCGCGCGCACCGGGCCTTCGATGTCGGCGTGCTGGATCTCGCCGACATCGCGCTGCCCGCCGACCTGTCCGACGGACCCCAGGCGGAAGCCTTTCGCGAACGGGTCGACGCCGCCGCGGCGTTCGTGGTGGTGACCCCGGAGTACAACCACGGCTATCCGGGCGCGCTGAAGAATGCGATCGACACCGCGAAGGAACAGTGGCGGGCAAAGCCGGTCGGTTTCGTCTCCTACGGCGGGCTGTCGGGCGGACTGCGTGCCACCGAGCAGCTACGCCAGGTGGTAGCCGAGGTGCACATGGTCTCGATCCGCCAGACCGTCAGTTTTCATCAGGCGCGCAAGAGGTTCGGTCCGGACGGGGAGACCGAGGACGGAGCCGCGATCGACGGCTCCGTCCGCATGCTCGATCAGCTGGCGTGGTGGGCCGAGGCGCTGCGGACCGCGCGTACCGCCGACCCCTATCCCGGCTGACCGCCGCTCACCGGGCCGGTTGAAGCGGGCGCGTGGCCCTCGGCCTGCCGATGAACGCGGTCTCCTGAGCGATGGTGACCAGCACCAGGTCGACCTGATTGCCGTCGGCGCGGAGGGTGACACGGTCGCCGCTCGCGCCGGGCTGCACGATCGAGATCTGCGGATCGATCGCCGACGCGGGCTCGTGCACGTCGCGTATCCGGATGGTGGTGACCCCGGCGCGCGGCGGCACCGGCTCCACCCCGTCGAACAGAACCGCGGTGAAGGTCGGGTCGAGCCGGGTGGGGTCGTCTATCAACCGCAACCGGTCGGGTGTGGCGATGGAATCGATCAGCGAGCCCCACACCTGGGGACGGTCCGAGTGGATCTGGATCCGGGCACCCGTCGCGATGGCGCGGAAGACCAACTGCTGCGCGAGGTACAACTCGCCGAGCACGTCCACGTAGTCGATCTCCGGTCCCACGATCCGGGCCGTCAGCCCGTGCCCGTAGTTGTCCGAGCCGATCAGCTGCCCGCACCCGGACATCGGCAGGGCCAGGGCATCGAGCTGCGCGGCGGCGAAGTCGGTGAACGGAGTCAACGAGTCGAGATCGGTCGAGGCAAACGGCAGGTTGGAGGCCAGTCCGTCGGCCTGCCTGCCCTGCATCGAGATGAGCCCGGGGAGGTCGAGCCGTTCCGGCATGGTGCGGGTGGTCATCCGGCAGGAGGCGGCGACCCGTGTCTCGCCCGCGTGAGTGCCGGGTCGCAGCCGCACGGTCACCGTGGTGCCGAGACTCGACGGTACCCACAGCTTGGCGAGCAAGTCGTCGGACAGCACCCGAGGATCGATCGCATAGCCGGTGTTGCACACGCCCGGCAGTGGGGTGTGGGACCAGGAACGGGCGAACGAGTCGGGCCGCACGCCGCGCGTGATCTGTGCTGCGGCGGAGGTGATCTCGCCCGCGGCGAGCAGCCGAGACGGGCAGCCCGCCTCGGACAGCGCGCGAACGACCCGCAGCGCCGCGACCGATGCGGCCCGCGCCGCACCGGTGGTGCCGCCGCCGCGCCGCGTGACGGCACCGGACTGCGCGGTCGCGTCGAACCGAACCGCGAGCCACACCGTTCGCTGGGCCATCGCGGGCAGCGGACCCACCAACTGGTCGTACACCTCGGTGGCGGGGCTGCCCGCGCTCGCGCGATAGCCGTGGCTGACGATGTCGATGCCACCGAGACTGATGTCGTGCTGGGTCATCGATTCGACAAGCGCGAGCACCGGAAGCCGGTGGACCGATTCGAATCCGTCGCGGGTGACCTGAGTCAGGTTGCCGGGAATCGGCAGCACCTCGATGACCGCGACCACCGACCCGTCGTCCCAGTGCAGCCCGACCACGGGACCCGACGGGGCGCGGAAGTCGGACGTCTCGCCGAGGCGGCGTTCGCGCCGCAGCAGATACCGCCATCCGGTGGCCGCCCAGTCGAGTACGCAGCGTCCGCCCACGGGGATCAGACCGAGCAGAGCGACTGCCGCTCCTACGGCCACGGCCGGCCACCAGGTCGCACCGAAGCCTGCCGCCGCTGCGGCCGCGCCGGCACCCAACAGCTGCGCGATCACCAGATTTCGGATCGACACCCTCGGCGCCACACGCCGACGCCGCCCCCGCGGTCGAGACACGATTTTCCCCCATCCCCCCTGATCCGCGCGGTCCCCGCCGCTCGGTTCTTCGACAGAACTGTACTGTGTCCCTCCGTAGTGCGCGCCAAACGGGGGAGGGATCATGGCAGCACAGCCGACCACGCGTTGGCAGGTCAACGGGTATCGCTTCTTGGTCCGAAGGATGGAACACGCCCTGGTTCGCCGGGATGTGCGAATGCTGCACGACCCGATGCGAACCCAGTCGCGAGCGCTGACCGTGGGGGCGGTCCTGGCCGTGATCGGCCTCGCCGGGTGCGGAGCGCTGGCGTTGATCCGGCCGCAGGACAAGATCGGTGACGCGCAGATTGTCGTCGGCAAGGACTCCGGGGCGATGTTCGTGATGGTGGAGGACACACTCCACCCGGTGCTGAACCTGGCGTCCGCCCGACTGATCGCGGGCGACGCGGCGACGCCGGTGATCGTCAAGGAGTCCGAGCTCGGTACTCGTCCGCGCGGCGCCCTGATGGGCATTCCCGGTGCGCCATCGGCACTTCCGGACGGTGAGCCGACCGCGTGGACTGTGTGCGATTCCATCGCCTCGGGTGGCGCCAAGGGGATCAGGACCGCCGTCATCGCCGGCGATCCGGAGCTAGGGGAGAACGTCTCGACTCTTGCCGACGGCCAGGCGCTGCTGGTGGCGGGGACGGACGGCACCTTCCTCGTCTACGACGGCAAGCGAGCCCGGATCGATCCGAACAATCGCGCGGTTTCGCTCGCCTTCGGACTGGACGGGGTGGAACCTCGGCCGGTGAGTCCGGGCCTGCTCAACGCCATCCCGGAGGCACCGGCGATCGCGCCGCCCGAGATCAGTGGGGCAGGCGAGCAGCCGGACCATCCGGTGCAGGGCAAGACGATCGGATCGGTGATCCGGGCAAAGGATGCGCAGGGGAGCAAGTCCTACGTGGTGCTGCGTGGTGGGTTGCAGCGGATCAGCCAAGCCACCAGCGACCTGATCCGGGCATCCGACTCGCAGGGCAGCGCGGAGGCCGACGAGGTCACTCTCGATGTCGTGTCGCGACCTCCACAGGTGAACGACCTTGCGGTGTCCACGTTCCCGTCGACGGCGCCGGAGATCGTCGACATCGACAGCAGCCCGGTGAGCTGCCTGTCCTGGCAACCGATCGAGGGGGCCGACGAATCCGACGGGGGGCTCAACGCCACCGTCACGGTGATCACGGGGAACGCACTCCCGCTCCCGCGCGACGCCGAGATGGTCTCGCTTGCGCAGGCGGATGGCACCGGCCCCCTGGTCGACACCGCATATCTGAAACCGGGTAGCGGCGGGCTGGTTCAGGCCACGGGTATGGACCCGTCCAGCGAACGCAAGGGCGCGCTGTTCTTCGTGGCGGACACCGGTGTCAGTTACGGCGTCGAGAACGTAGACGCAGCAAAGGTTCTCGGGTTTGCCGATGGGGGTGTCGTGGCACCGTGGTCAATCGTCGGGCTGCTCGCCCCGGGCCCGATGCTCGGCAGGGAAGCCGCCTTCCTGGCACACGACGGGGTCGCCCCCGACAATCAGCCGGTCGACGTTTCGCCGCCGTCCCCATGAAGCCTGCGGCGCAACGGGAACGAGGCGAGTAGTCCGAGTCCCAGCAGTGCAACGACGCCGCCCGCTCCCGCCATGGCGACCTTTCGTGGACGGTCGTCGGGCGGCGCAGGCGCTTCGGGGATGGCGATCGCGGCGGACTGGGCTTCTTCCACCGGTACGGCACCGGGAAGCTCCGCCGTCACCGCGGCCGCCGGGTCGACGACGCCGTGCCCGACGAACGGATCCCATCCGTCGGCAGGCGCGTGTGCCGTCTGCTCGATCCGGTCCATGACCTGGCGTGCGTTCAACTGCGGGAACCGAGCCCGGATCAACGCGGCGGTACCCGCCACGTAGGGGGCGGCGAAGCTGGTGCCCTGAACCGAGCCGCCGTTGACGGAATTCGTGACCCCTGTCGGCTCCGGCCGGCGCGGGTCGAGCGAGGTGATCTCGGTCCCCGGTGCGGCGACGTCGACCCACGGTCCGGGGACGGTGAAGGGGGATGGTGCGCCGCCCCGATCGACGGAGCCCACGGCGAGCACCTGATCGTCGTACCAGGCTGGGGTCGCGATGGTGGTCACCGAATCCCATGGATTCGCATGGGGTGTGGCGGGGTTCAGTGGCGGGTTCGATGCCTTGCAGGCCTCGCTGTCGAGGTTGCCCGCCGCGGCGACCACGACGATGTCCTTGACGCGGGCGGCGTAGTCGACGGCGGCGCCCAGCGCCGCACTGTCGCCCGCGCCCGCTGGGACGCACGCCACCTCCGAGATGTTGATGACCGTCACGCCGGGGAAGTCCGCGGCGTGACGGATGGCCCGGGCGAGGGTGCTCACGTTTCCCACACCCTTCGCGTTCTGGCCCTCGGCGTCCTTGCGGCCGTCGGTTTCCCGATAGATGTTGCTCGACTGCCGGATGCTCAGGACCCGGGCATCGGGCGCAACGCCGGCGAATCCGGTCTGACCGTTGCGATTCGCGGCGATGATGCCGGCCACCAGGGTTCCGTGCGCGTCGCAGTCCTGGGTGCCGTCGCCGGTGGAGACGTAGTCTCCGCCTGGGATCAGTCCGGGCAGGCGGCTGTGCCGCTCGACCCCGGTGTCGATCACCGCCACCGTCTGACCCCGCCCGGTGCTGAGCGGCCACACCGACTCCAGGTCCAGTGCGCGCTGCGGGGGCGGCACCTGCGCCAGGTCGGCGACCGGCTGTGTGGTCGAGCAGGGATCCCTGAGCTCGGTCTTCGGTCCGGACGGCGCCGAGTTGGGCGGCACCCGGCCTGGGTCGATCGACGGCGGGGGCACCGCGATCGCGGTCGCCTGGCCTAGTGACACCGCGAGGGCGACACCGGCCAGGGCGATCGGGATCCGTCGTGCGTGGCCGCTCACAGGCCGCGCATCATGGTGAACAGCCCGGACACCCAGCAGACCAACGGGACCACGGCGGCGATAGCCGCGTAGTCGAGCAGTTCGACGCAGCGACGCAGTACCGGTGAGAAGGTCTGGTTCGGCGCGATGACACCCAGCGCGAGTGCGATACCCGCGACGACGACCGCGAGCGCGAAGACGCCGACGGACTGTCCGGGATTGGTGACGGCGGCGCCGACGAGGAGCATCAGCACGATGGCGGCACCGCCGCCGATGAGGGGTGCCGCCTGCTCGGCGCTGGCGAAGGTGCGGCCGCGGAGCATCAGGACTCCCGCGCACACGGTCGCGAGAATTGTCCCGGGCCAGTGGATTCCGCCGTCGGCAAAGACCCTGGCGGCGACCAGGGCACCCACCGTGGTCAGTGCGGTCATCGCGCACACGAGGCCGGTGAGGTACTGCCGGGCGCGGGCCGCTCGCACCGCGAGGGAGGCGAACGAGGGCAGTGCGGCGTCCGGTTCCAGGGCCTCCTCTTCGATGTCGACCGCCGAGCCCGGTGCGGGCACCGGCGGCAGGGGGAGTTTGGCCAACAACATCGCGATTCGAGGGGCGATCGCGAGCCCGACGAGCGCGACGGCCGCGAGTATCGCACCGATCGCGTAGGTGGGCTGTTCGGTCAGCGTGCCTGCCGCGGCGGCGGCGGACACCGGCAGCGCGGCAGCCGCGATCCCGGTGAACAGCGAGAGGCCGACGCCGCTGATCCGCAGCGCGAGTGCTGCGGCAGCACCGCAGGTCACAACCCCGAGCAACAGGCCAGGGGCGCCGAGTCGGCCGGGCACCATGAGGGCGCCCGCGGTGAATGCGAGGGGCATCGCGCATCCGCACAGCACCGCGGCAGCGGCACGGTCGAGGTAGATCCGGCTCACCACGGTGCCTGCCGTGATCAGCACGGCGGCGACGAACAGGGCCGCGAACGCGCCGAGGAGGCTGTCCGATTCGGCGCGCGCCAACAGCAGTGCCCCTGCGCCCGCCACAGTGGCGAGAACCGCGACGGCGCTGCCCATCACCCGTGCCGAGAGTGGGGTCCAGCGCCGGTACCGGTCGGCCTCCAGCGCCGCGACGTTGTGCATGATGTCGTCGAACAGGGGTGCAGGCGCGCTCGTCGGCGCGGACTGCAGGACCAGCAGGTCGCCGTCGCGAACTCCGTGCTCGGCGAGGCTGAGCGTGGCAGACAACGGGGACTGCCCGATCCGCGCCAACACCCACTCGGTGGGCTCGAACGGCTCGGCGGGCGCGGCGAAGTCGTTTGCGATGCTGTGGCTTTCGATCATGTCGACGATGCCGGGAATGATCAGAGCGAGCGGCACCCCGAACGGGACCGCGAGGTCCACCTGGGTGTGATCCGCCAGAATCGTCAGCCGACACAGGTCGGTGCGGCCACCCCGATGTGCGTCGGCCGGAGACGCATCCACGCGCGCAGCGGTCATTGTTCGTTTCCCCCCAAGAAACTCGGTGTGCAGGGCCCCACCTGCACCGATCCTCGCCTAACGGCTGCACTCTACGACATCGGGCTCCTCGGCCCGGCGCTGTGGGGCGCGTGCGGGATGGGCTAACCTCTCATGGCTCGAGGTGTCGACCCAGGGGAGTGGGGTCCATCTCGGGCTTGTCAAGCGGAATCTGGGGGGTGAACGCGCGTGAGTACCGTGCGATTCGTACGTAGGGCGCGCCGAGAGGTGCCGCGCACGCCGGGAGGCGAGCTGAGCCTGCAGGCGCCGCCCGAGATCCCGAAGATCATCCCGGGCAACCTGCTCACCAAGCTGCTGCCGGTGGTGATGGTGGTGGCGATGCTCGGCATGGTCGCCCTGATGTTCACCTCCGGCATGGCCGCCAACCCGATGTCGCTGCTGTTCCCGGTGATGATGGTCGTCTCGATGCTGGGGATGCTCGCGGGCGGGGGCGGAAAGGGCGGGGGCGCCAGGTCGGCGGAGGCGAACGAGGACCGCAAGGACTATCTGCGCTACCTCGACCAGCTGCGCCGGGACGTCTACGACACCGGCGACAAGCAGCGCGCGGCGCTCGAGTGGAGTCACCCGGATCCGAGGTTCCTGTGGACGCTCGCGGGGACCGCGCGGATGTGGGAGCGGCGGGTTGCCGATCCGGATTACTGCCACGTTCGGGTCGGCCGAGGCAGTCAACGGCTGGCGACCCGCTTGATCGCGCCGGAGACCGGCCCGGTGGAGGACCTCGAACCGGTGGCCGCGGTGTCGCTGCGACGATTCGTGCGCACCCATTCGGTGGTCCACGAGCTGCCGACCGCGGTATCGGTGCGCGGATTCGCCGCCATCGGCGTCGACGGTGACCGCAAGGCGGCCCGGGCGATGGTGCGTTCGATGCTGGTGCAGCTGTGCACCTTCCACGGTCCCGATCAGCTGCAGGTCGCGATCGTCTGCGGTCCCGACACCGCTCCCGAGTGGGAATGGGCGAAATGGCTGCCGCATTCGCAGCACCCGGAGGCGCAGGACGGGGCAGGCACCAGCCGGATGTTCTTCGGTTCGTTGATGGAGCTGGAGGCGTCGCTCGGGCCGCAGCTTGCCGTGCGCAGCCGGTACTCGCGCAACGCTCCGGCCACTGCTGGGGTGGCGCAGATGATCGTGGTGATCGACGGCGGGATCCTGGACGGCGAGTCCATCATCGACGGCGGCCTCGACTCGGTGACGGTGCTCGACCTCAGCGGCTACTGCCCCAAGCTGGCTGCGAGTCGTGGGATCCAGTTGGTGATGGACGGCGAATCCATCGGCGCACGAAGCGGTTCCGGGATCGAGATCTTCGCTGTCGCGGATCAGCTCAGTACCCACCAGGCGCAGACCGCGGCCAGGCGGCTGGCCCCGTACCGAACGGCAACCCAGCAGACGACCGATGCCGTGGAGGACGGTCAGCCGGTGGCGAGCTGGCACCACCTGCTCGGTATCCCGGATGTCGCCGAGCTCGACCTCGAGGTGGCGTGGGCGCCGAGGACCGCACGCGAGCGCCTACGCGTGCCGATCGGCGTCGGCATGGACGGTTCGCCGGTCGAGATCGACCTCAAGGAAGCGGCCGAGAACGGCATGGGCCCGCACGGCCTGTGCATCGGCGCGACCGGATCGGGGAAGTCGGAGTTCCTCCGTACCCTGGTCCTTGGGCTCCTGGCCACCCATTCGCCGGAGTCGTTGAACCTCGTGCTCGTCGACTTCAAGGGCGGCGCCACCTTCCTCGGACTCGAGGGGGCACCACACGTCGCCGCGGTCATCACCAACCTCTCCGAGGAGTTGGCGATGGTCGACCGGATGAAGGACGCGCTCGCGGGAGAGATGAACCGCAGGCAGGAGTTGCTGCGTTCGGCCGGCAACTTCGCGAACGTCTCCGACTACGAGAAGGCGCGCGCCGCGGGAGCCGACCTCGCCCCGCTGCCAGCGCTCTTCATCGTGGTCGACGAGTTCTCCGAGTTGCTCAGTCAGCAGCCGGAATTCGCGGACTTGTTCGTTGCGATCGGGCGGCTGGGCCGTTCCCTGCACATGCACCTGCTGCTGGCCAGTCAGCGGCTCGAGGAAGGCAAGCTGCGCGGGCTCGACAGTCACCTCTCCTATCGGATCGGCCTCAAGACGTTCTCTGCCAACGAATCCAGGACCGTCCTCGGCGTGCCCGACGCGTACCACCTCCCCGGCACACCGGGCTCTGGCTACCTCAAGTGCGACTCCGCCGAGATCGTCAGGTTCGCGGCCGCCTATGTCTCCGGCCCCTACCTCGGTGGACGATCGCGGTCCGCGATCGAGGCAGCTGCGTCCCCGATCGACCTGAGGCCGCGTCCGTTCACCGCCGCACCGGTGTCCGACCTGATCGTCGATGTCCCGGTCGCGCTGCCGCCGACCGCCGTAGACACGGAGCCCGCACCGAGCGGGTTGACGGTCCTGGAGACGGTGGTGGACCGGATCCGTGGACGCGGGCCCGCCGCCCACAACGTGTGGCTGCCCCCGCTGGAGGACCCGCCGACCCTGGACTCGTTGTTGCCG
This sequence comes from Rhodococcus sp. NPDC055112, assembly GCF_053607505.1. NCBI lineage: Bacteria > Bacillati > Actinomycetota > Actinomycetes > Mycobacteriales > Nocardiaceae > Rhodococcus > Rhodococcus sp. NPDC055112. Next base: position 32,157 of record NZ_JBSGTR010000007.1, on the reverse strand, counting down.
AGATCCGTTCTGGTCGAACCGGTCTCCGCGGTCAGCACGCTGCGGGCGCCGATCGGCATCGTGGACCGGCCCTACGACCAGCGGCGCGACGAGCTCGTGGTCGAACTCTCCGGCTCCCAGGGCAACATGGCGATCGTCGGCGGACCACAGTCGGGCAAGTCGACCGTGCTGCGCACGGTGATCATGTCGATGGCCCTCGTCCATTCCCCCGAGCAGGTGCAGTTCTACTGCCTCGACTTCGGCGGCGGCACCCTCGCCGGCCTGGCGGGCCTGCCGCATGTCGGGTCGGTCGCGAACCGACTCGACGTGGATCGGGTGCGGCGCACCGTCGCCGAGATGAACTCCATCGTGCGCCAGCGCGAGCACCGCTTCCGGGAGCTGGGCATCGATTCGATGGCCGAGTTCCGGCGGCTTCGTTCGCTCGACCCGGCGACCGGCGGCCCTGGAGCGTTCGGCGTGTCCGAGGACCCGTTCGGCGACGTGTTCCTGGTGATCGACGGCTGGCCCAGTATCCGGCAGGATTTCGAACCCCTCGAGGCGCAGATCGGCGCCCTGGCCGGTCAGGGGCTCTCGTTCGGCGTGCACGTGGTCCTCACGGCATCTCGGTGGGGCGAGATCCGCCCGGCGCTCAAGGACCAGTTGGGCACCCGGATCGAGCTCCGGCTCGGCGACCCGTCGGATTCGGACGTGGGCAGGCCCAAGGCATCCCGCGTGCCGGAGGGGCGACCGGGCCGCGGCATGACGCGAGAGGGACTGCACCTACTGACGGGGTTGCCGCGGGTGGACGGGAACCCGAGCAGCGCCGACCTCACCGCGGGCGTCGCGGATGCCGTCGCGCGGATCTCGGCGGTCACCATCGGGCGCGCCGCGCCGCCGGTACGAATGCTCCCCGAACGATTCCCGCGCGCCGAGTTGCTCGCGATGGCGGCGCCGGGCAGGTCGCCCGCGGGCGACAACGGTTGTCTCCGGATCCCGATCGGCATCGACGAGGCCGAATTGGCCCCGGCATTCGTGGACTTCGCGGAACAGCCGCACATGCTCACGTTCGCCGACAGCGCGTCCGGTAAGACCACGCTGCTGCGCGGGGTCTGCGCGGGCATCATGGAATCGAACACCCCATCGCAGGCCAAGATCATCCAGATCGACTACCGGCGGACCATGCTGGGGGTCGTCGAGGGCGACCATCTCGCCGGGTACGCGCCGAACTCGGTGACGGCGACCAAGTTCATGAACGAGCTCGCATCGATCATGGAGACCCGGATGCCCGCGCCCGACATCACCATCCAGGCGATGCGCGACCGAAACTGGTGGACCGGGCCCGAGATCTACGTGGTGGTAGACGATTACGACCTCGTCGCCACCTCGAGTGGGAACCCGCTGACCCCGTTGCTCGAGTACCTGCCGCACGCGAACGACATCGGTCTGCACCTGGTCATCGCCCGCCGTTCCGGTGGCGCGGCCCGGGCGCTGTACGAGCCGATCATCGCGAGATTGCGTGACCTCGTCCCGGCGGGACTCGTGATGAGTGGAAGTCGCGACGAGGGCAACCTGATAGGCACCGTCCGCCCCAGTGAGATGCCTCCTGGCCGAGGCACTCTGGTCACCAGGGCGGGTGCCGCCCTGGTGCAGGTGGCGTGGCTCCCGCCGCTGTGACCGACGGCGGGGTGCTGGCCATCCACCTCACCGAGTCAACGGTGTGGGGGTGCCACGCGGGCGTGCAATTCGATTGCCCGGCAGCGGTGTACGCCGACTCCTTCGGTTTGCGATTCGGGGACCGGGCCTTCGCCGCGGGGATCGCCGATCCGGAGTCCTTCGAGCCGTACCCGATCAGATACGTCGACGACGAGTACCTCTCGCTGGGCGATCGGGTGTTCCCGATGGAGGAGGTGCTGGCAGGCGTGCTGGGGCACCTGGTGGCCGGACTCGGGGTGCGCACCGCGCCGGATCTGGTGGTGCTCACCCACCCGGCGCACTGGGGTCGCGGACGTCGGCGGACCCTGGTCAAGGCAGGCCGCGCCATCGGCAAGGGGGTACTCCCGATCAGCGTTCCGGAGGCCCTGGCGCGGTGGTCGCCCGAGCCCATGCCGACCGGGAGCGCGGTGCTGGAAATCGGGTTCCTCGAGACGACGGCCTCGGTGCCCGGTGCCGACAGCGACGACTGTGTACATCGGGCGGAACTGGGCTCGGCGGATCTGCGTGACAACCCGGATGTGGCAGGCGAGTTCGCCGCGGCGATGCGTGAACTGTGCCCCGACCGACCGCCGAGAATCCTCGTGACCGGCGAACTGCCGGGACCGGCTGGATTCTCGATCGTCGATGCGATCGAGGCCGGGTGGGATCTGCCGGTGGTGGCGAGGGTGGTCCAGGGCTCGGCCGTCGCGGCGGGTGCGCTCGCCCGTGGACTCGACGTGGTGGCCCAGGCCCCGGCGGCGCCCGAGCCGATCGCGCCGGTGGTGCGCCGGTCCCGGTGGGACACCGTCGGCCGGTGGGCCCCGCTCGTCGCGGCAGGTGTGCTCGTGGTCGCGGCGATCACCGCGGTCGTCGTAGTCGCGGGAAGCGGCGGTACGCGCGCACCGGCGGAGCCGGAGAAGGAGGTGCAGGCGCAGGCATCCGCGCACGCGGGCCGGGTGAGCGTGACCGTTCCCATGGGTTGGCACGAACGCGCCGACCGCGGCGACGCGGCCCGGGTGGAGTTGGTGCCGGAGAGGGGCGCGGCCGCACGAATCCTGGTCGTGGCACAGGAACTGACGCCGGGCGCCGATCTCGACGCGGTGGCGCACACCCTGAGTCGGCGCACCGAGATGCGGCCGGAGACCTTCACCGCGCTCGAGAGCGGTGCCGTCGACGGGCGGCCGGGACTGCTGTACCGGGAGCAACCGGACCCCGATACCGAGGTCCGGTGGTCTGTCTTCGTCGAGGACGGGCTGCAGGTCAGCGTCGGCTGCCAGATCTCGCCGGATCGGTGGCGCGATCTCGTCGGGCCATGTGAGCAGGCAGTTCGCTCGGCGGCGATCGCCAGGCGCTGAGCGCATGCTCGTTCGAGGAAATTGGTTCGGATTCGATGGAACCGAACGGCTGGGCGCGCGCGTCCAACTATCTGTAGGCGCGGTCCGTCTCAGTCCAGAGGGGGCTGGAAATCCAGGACGCGGACGAATTCTAAGGAGCTGGTCATGAGCGGTCAGATGAGGACTACCACCGAAACCATGGAGACCGCGTCGCGGCACGTGGGCGATGTCAACGCGGACATCCAGGGGCAGCTGTCCTCGCTGCAGGGTCGGCTCGCCGCCGTCAACGGTGCCTGGGAAGGCGCAGCCAAGGTCGCGTTCGACAATCTGATGGTCCGCTGGGACTCCAGCGCCAAGCGCCTCAACGAGTCGCTGCTCGCGATCAGCGAGAACATCAAGGCCAACGGCGTCGCCTACGCCTCGGTGCAGGACGACCACTCGAGCGCCATCAACAACGCAGGCGGCGGCCTCAACATCTGAGTCCGCGCTCGGGCCGGACCCGGATGGGCGACACCCCTTTTCGAACCAGACTGCTTCGATCCACACTGTAGGAGGACCCATGAGCGGGACCATGCGTTACGACTTCGGCGCCATCGACGGCGCACGGGCGGACATCGCCGCCACCAGCGGCAACATCAACGGCAAGCTGGGTGATCTGAAGAGCTACCTCGCGCCGCTCGTCGCCGAGTGGGAGGGCTCCGCGTCGGAGGCCTACCAGGCGCAGCAGGCCAAGTGGGACTCCGCCGCCAACGAGCTGAACCAGGTCCTGGAGGCCATCGGTCGGGCCGTCGGTGCCGGTAATGACGACATGAACGCGACGAACAACAGTGCGGCCGCCAGCTGGGCCTGAGGTCGGCGCGCTGTTTGCGTTCATGCCATGAGGATTCCCCGGTGGAGGAGAGCCACCGGGGAATTCTCGCGTTCGGGGCCAGGTCATTGATTCGGGTTCGTCGGGCGCGGATACTCGTAGCACCTTCGCCGAAAGGGGCAGGGGATGACGCAGACCGCAGGGGCCGATTCCGGCCCGACGAATGCCCGCCGCGCGCGGCCGCGAAGCTACCTCATGTGCCCCCCGACCTTCTTCGACGTGGTCTACAGCATCAACGAATGGATGCGGCCCGAGGACCCCGTCGACACCGCGTTGGCGATGGCGCAGTGGGAGCACCTGGTCGAGACCTATCGGCGGCTCGGACACGAGGTCCTGACGATCGACCCCGTGCCGGGGCTCCCGGACATGGTCTTCGTCACCGACAGCGGCCTCGTCATCGACGGGGTCGCGCTCGGTGCGCGGTACCGAACCGAACAGCGGGCCGAGGAGGCCGACCACGTCCTGCGCTGGTTCCGCGCCAACGGACTGCTCCGGCCCACCCGGCCCAGGTACATCAACGAGGGCGAGGGTGACCTGCTGGTGGTCGGGGACATCGTCTGCGCGGGAACGGGGTTCCGCACCGACGAGCGCGCCCATGCCGAGGTGGCCCGGCACCTGGGCAGGCGGGTGGTGACCCTGCGACTGATCGATCCCCGGTACTACCACCTCAACACGGCGCTCGGCGTGCTCGACGATCGCACCGTCGCCTACCTGCCCGAGGCCTTCGCCCCCGAGAGCCTCGCGGTCCTGCGGGACCTGTTCCCCGACGCCGTCATCGCCGAGGAAGCCGACACCCGGTGGCTCGGCCTCAACCTGGTCAGCGACGGCAGCAACGTGGTGCTGCCCAGTCAGGCGCACCGGCTGGCCGACCGGCTCGCCGAGCGTGGGTTCACCCCGGTCCCTGTCGACTTCTCGGAGTTCCTCAAGTCCGGCGGTGGGATCAAATGCTGCACCCTCGAACTCCGCGGCTATCGCGAGCTGAAGGCCCGACGATGAACGCGCGGGTGCCGGTGACCGCAGGCACGCGCGCGGAACTCGCGCGGGCCCAGGCACACAGCGCGCACAACTACGATCCGCTGCCGGTGGTCATCGACTCGGCGCGAGGTGCGTGGGCGCGGGGCATCGACGGCGTCGAGTACCTCGACATGCTGGCCGGGTACTCGGCGCTCAACTTCGGGCATGGGCACCCGCGGCTGGTCGAGGTCGCCCGCGCACAGCTCGGCACGCTCGCGCTCACCAGCCGGGCGTTCCAGCACGAGGCGTTCGCCGGGTTCTGCGAGGACGTGAGCCGGCTGTGCGGCAAGGAGGCGGTGCTCCCGATGAACACCGGGGCCGAGGCCGTCGAGACCGCGCTGAAACTGGCCAGGCGCTGGGGGTATGACGTCAAGGGTGTCGCCCCCGACCGCGCGGAGATCATCACCTTCGCCGGGAACTTCCACGGCCGGACCATCACCATCGTCGGGTTCTCCACCGACCCCGATGCGCACGACGGCTTCGGCCCGTACGCACCCGGGTTCCGCACCGTCGACTACGGCGATCACGATGCGCTCGCCGCCGCGGTCACCCCGAACACCGTGGCCGTCCTGATCGAGCCGATCCAGGGGGAGGCCGGCGTGCTGGTCCCGCCCGACGGCTACCTCGCCGCGGTGAGGGCGCTGTGCGACGAGCACGCCATCCTCATGCTCGCCGACGAGATCCAGAGTGGGCTGGGCCGGACCGGCGACACCTTCGCCTGCGATCACGAGAACGTCGTTCCCGACGTCTACATCCTCGGGAAGGCGCTCGGCGGTGGGCTGATCCCGGTCTCCGCCGTGGTGGCGGACTGGTCGGTGATGGAGGTGATCCGCCCCGGTCAGCACGGCAGCACCTTCGGCGGGAACCCGCTCGCCTGCGCGGTCGGCAGCGAGGTGGTCCGGCTGCTGGAGACGGGGGAGTTCCAGCAGCGCAGCCGCGAACTCGGCGCGCACCTGCACGATCTGCTCGGGCAGCTGCCGCAGGACCAGGTCTCGGAGGTCCGCGGGCGCGGGTTGTGGGCAGGCGTGCAGCTGTCGGCCGGTCAGCCGGGCGCCCGGGTCGTCTGCGAGCGCTTGCTCGCCCGCCGGGTGCTCGCGAAGGACGCGCACGAGGGCACCATCCGGATGGCGCCGCCGCTCGTCATCGAGCGCGACGAGATCACCTGGGCGGTCGAGCAGCTGGCGGACGCGCTCGGCGAGCGGTGAGCCGTGGATCGGTGAGCGGGATCACGCTGTCACCAGTGTGTGTTCCCCTCGGTGGTCCCGCGTCTCGGTGGTCCCGCGTCGAGACCGACTTTGACCAGGCCCTGACCTGCGCGGTATGGTTCTACGTCGGCGTGCGGTACGGCGCGGCACTCACGTGCCCGTTGTAGTGCGGGTTCTCGGGTCTCCACTGGCCGCCGAGATCATCCGGACCACACGCTGTGGCCAGCAGCTACACGATATGACGAGGAAGTTCTGTGTCTACGTACACCCCGAAGGCCGGAGATGTGACCCGCACGTGGCACGTCATCGACGCCACTGACGTGGTGCTCGGCCGACTTGCCGTGCAGGCAGCGAACCTGCTCCGCGGCAAGCACAAGCCCACCTTTGCACCGCACGTTGACGGCGGCGACTTCGTCGTCATCATCAACGCTGAAAAGGTCGCGATCAGCGGCAACAAGCGCGACGGCAAGCTCCTCTACAACCACTCCGGTTACCCGGGTGGCCTGCGGTCCCGCACCGTCGGCGAGGTCCTCGAGCGGACCCCGGACCGCCTCGTGGAGAAGGCCGTCGTCGGCATGCTCCCGAAGAACAAGCTCGGCAGCGCCATCGCCGGCAAGCTGAAGGTCTACGCAGGCCCGAATCACCCCCACGCCGCGCAGCAGCCGGTTCCGTTCGAGATCAAGCAGGTGGCCCAGTGACCGAGCAGAACGAGACCGCTGAGGTCGTTGTCGAGGAGACCGTGGTGGAGGAGTTCGACTCCGCGGATCAGCCCGAGATCGTCGAGGAGTTCGAGGCCGAGGAGGCAGTCGCCCCCGCAGCCCCGATCTACATCGATCGCCCGATCCAGACCGTCGGCCGTCGTAAGGAGGCGGTCGTCCGCGTCCGCATGATCCCCGGCACCGGCGAGTTCAAGCTCAACGGCCGCACCATGGAGGATTACTTCCCCAACAAGGTGCACCAGCAGCTCATCAAGGCCCCGCTCGTCACCGTGGAGCGCACCGAGTCCTTCGACATCGTTGCCCTCCTGCACGGCGGCGGACCGTCCGGACAGGCAGGCGCCCTGCGTCTGGCCATCGCCCGCGCCCTGATCGAGGTCACCCCCGAGGATCGCCCCGCCCTCAAGAGCGCCGGCTTCCTCACCCGTGACGCCCGCGCCGTCGAGCGCAAGAAGTACGGCCTGAAGAAGGCCCGTAAGGCATCTCAGTACTCCAAGCGCTGATGTGTCGCCGATGCCGGCCCCGAGGGTCGGCATCGGCACCTGTTCACCAACAAGAGCAGGCGTCCAGCAGTACCGGACGCCTGCTCTTGTCGTAGCAATGACAGAGGGGTCTGTTTACATGGGTCGGATGTTCGGTACGGACGGCGTGCGCGGCTTGGCGAATGCGGAGCTCGACGCCGAGTTGGCGCTGCGGATCGCGGGGGCGGCAGCCTCGGTGCTGGCGCTCTCCGAGCGGGGCGCGCCCCGACCGACCGCCGTCCTCGGACGGGACCCCCGCGCGAGCGGTGAGATGCTCGAGGCGGCCGTCACCGCCGGGCTGACCGCGGCAGGCGTCGATGTCATCAACGTCGGTGTGCTGCCCACGCCCGCCGTCGCCTTCCTCACCGGCGCCTACGACGCCGCGCTCGGCGTGATGATCTCCGCCTCGCACAACCCCATGCCGGACAACGGCATCAAGATCTTCGCGGCGGGCGGGCACAAGCTCGACGACGAGTCGGAAGACCGTATCGAGGCCGCCATCGCCGACCGCGACCTGATCCCGCGGCCGACCGGTGCCGGGATCGGTCGCGTCCGCACGGCAGCCGATGCGGCCGAGCGGTACCTCGAGAACCTCGCTCGTGCCACAACCCACCGTGTCGACGGGTTGACCGTGGTGGTGGACTGCGCCAACGGCGCCGCCTCGACGGTGGGTCCGGAGGCCTACCGGGCGGCGGGCGCGCGGGTCATCGCGATCCATGCCGATCCCGACGGACTCAACATCAACGACGGCTGCGGTTCCACCCACCTCGACGAGCTCAGGGCAGCGGTGCTCGCACACGGCGCGGACCTGGGCATCGCGCACGACGGCGACGCGGACAGGTGCCTGGCCGTCGACGCCACCGGCGCCGTGGTCGACGGCGACGCGATCATGAGCGTGCTCGCCCTCGCGATGCGCGAGTCCGGTGAGCTGGCCCAGAACACCCTGGTCGCGACGGTGATGAGCAACCTCGGCCTGCACATTGCGATGCGTGAGGCGGGTATCGAGGTCCGCACAACGGCGGTCGGCGACCGGTACGTCCTCGAGGAGCTGCGCAACGGTTCGTTCAGCCTCGGCGGCGAGCAGTCGGGACACGTGGTGCTGCCCGGCTTCGGGACCACCGGCGACGGCGTCCTCACCGGACTCCGGCTGATGGGTCGGATGGCCCAGACCGGCAAGTCGCTGCGAGAGCTGGCCGCGGTGATGCGCACGCTGCCGCAGGTGCTGGTCAACGTCCAGGTCACCGACAAGGCCGCGGTCGCCTGCGCGCCCGCGGTCCTCGAGGCGGTCGCCGAGGCCGAGGCGATGCTCGGCGAGGCAGGCCGCGTGCTGCTCCGTCCGTCCGGCACCGAACAGTTGGTGCGGGTGATGGTCGAGGCCACCGAGATCGAGATCGCGCAGAAGCTGGCCGACGGGCTCGCGGACCGCGTCGCCTCCGTCTAGGGCGCAGCACGTCGGCGGCTCGGGGCTAGAGCGTGGAAGTGGGTCTTGTCAGGTCCGCGAAGTCCTCCGTGTATCCGAGGAGGAGCACCGACGACCCACGCAGCACGTCCGCGAGCTCGTTCCAGGCGTCGACGTCACGATGCCCGTACAGCTCCCGCAGATCGGCGATCAGGGCGTCGACGTCCCGTTGCCCGGGATCGAGGACGCTGAGGAACCCGAGCATGGACGCGCCGATCCCCATCAGCGCGTACCCGTGCCGCTCGCCCATCCGGCGCGCCACCGCATGGCATTCGAACGGCGTCCAGTCGCCGGCGAAGTAGCCGTTCGGCAGGTCGGCGAGCAGATCGGTGTGGTCCGTTGCCGGCAGGCACTGCACCACGTGCACGTCGTCCACGACCAACCCCGGGTCGCGATTGAGCGCCACCAAGGCCTCGATGTCGCTCGGCGCCGTGACGAGCGAGTTGCCCACGTCCTCCCAGCGCACAGCCCGGTCCGGATCTCGGAGTGCCGCTCCGGCCGACTCGAACACCGCCGCGTCGTAGACGGCGAGCGCGTCGTCGGTGTCGTCGTCCGGGTACGCGATGTCCCCGTCCAGATCGTGCTTGGCGCGCGCATGTCCGCTCGTGTAGAGGCACTGGTTCGGATCGTCGAGCGTCAGAAAGCACTGGCCGACGCGGAGATGCGCCGCTTCGACCCGCCGAAATGCCGCGAGCAGCGCATCGAACGACTTCGGGTCGGTGATGAGCGCGACGCTGAGGCGGTTCACGCCGCGGTGTCCCTCGTCCGGGAGTGCCTGAAGGACCGCCCCCGCCACTTCGCCATAGTCCGCCGGCTTTCGCCTGCCGGAGACGGAGCGTTCCGCCATCACTGTTTCCTCCATCAGGGTTCGACCTTCCCACGCGTCTTGTCGATCCATCATCGCCAAATTCCCCGGCGTCGAGCGAGCCGTCGCCGCACTCAAAACAGTGGCGCGGGCCGGCAACCCGCTACGACTGTGAGGATGAACGGGTGCCGCGCCGGCTTCATGCTCTCGTGGTCTGCAGCTGGCCACGGTTCCTCACGAATTGGGAGACACGCTCTAGGGGTGAACCCCCAATCGCCGGGGGTTTTCGCCTCATCCTCCGGGGGGATACCCCGAGGCCGAAATCAACCCTCAGCGCGATGCGGGGACCACATCGACTCCCGAATAGTGGAGGGCAACGCAGCGATCCGCTGCACCGTCTGACGAAAGGGAGCACCATGACCACCCAGACCACCAGCCGTCGCCTCACCCGCGCCCGTACCGGGAACATCTTCGGTGGCGTCTGCGCCGGCCTCGCCCAGTACCTCGGCTGGAAGCCATGGCTGGTGCGAACGCTGTTCGTCGCGTCCTGCCTGCTGCCGGGTCCGCAGTTCCTCATCTACCTGGCGATGTGGATCTTCATCCCGAAGAGCGAGTTCTGAGCGACCCCGCTACCTACGGTTGCGTACTGAATCTCTTGTCGGGCAGGCTTCTTTGCGAATCGACGACAACGGAGGTTTCGGCGAGATGGGTCACTACAAGAGCAACGTGCGCGATATTGAGTTCAACCTGTTCGAGGTGCTCGGGATCGGAGAACTGCTCGACGGTGGTGCCTACGGCGACCTCGACGCCGACACCGTGCGCAACATCCTCGCGGAGGTCGCGAGGCTGGCCGAGGGGCCCGTCGCCGCGTCTTTCGCCGACGCGGACCGACATCCCGTCGAGTTCGACGCCAAGAACCACGCGATCATCGTCCCCGATCCGCTGCGCAAGACGGTCGAGGCGGTGCAGGAGGCCGGGTGGTCGCGCCTCGGGCTGCCCGAGGGTGTGGGAGGTGTGCCCGCGCCTGCACCTCTGGTCTGGGCGATCGGTGAGATGCTGGTCGCGGCGAACGGAGCGGCGAGCTTCTTCAACATGGGCCCGCTGATGGCCAGCGTGCTCTACACCGTGGGGACCGAGCAGCAGAAGCACTGGGCCAAGGCGGGTCTCGAGCGCGGGTGGGCGGGCACCATGGTGCTGACCGAACCCGATGCGGGGTCCGATGTCGGTGCGGGCCGAACGAAGGCGACCCAGCAGAACGACGGCACGTGGCACATCGAGGGCGTCAAGCGGTTCATCTCCGGCGGCGACGTCGGCGACACCGCCGAGAACCTCTTCCATCTGGTGCTGGCACGTCCCGAGGGCGCGGGCCCGGGGACGAAGGGCCTGAGCCTGTTCTACGTCCCGAAGTTCCATTTCGATCCGGACACCCTCGAACTCGGTGAGCGAAACGGCGTGTACGTCACCGGCGTCGAGCACAAGATGGGCATCAAGTCCTCACCCACCTGTGAGCTGACCTTCGGTGCCACCGGAGTGCCTGCCGTCGGCTGGCTCGTCGGCGACGTCCACAATGGCATCGCCCAGATGTTCCAGGTGATCGAGAACGCGCGAATGATGGTGGGCACCAAGGCCGCCGGGACGCTGTCCACCGGGTATCTGAACGCCCTGGCGTACGCCAAGGAGCGCGTGCAGGGCGCGGACCTCACCGAGATGACGGACAAGACCGCACCCCGGGTGACCATCACCCACCACCCCGACGTACGCCGCAGCCTGGCGATGCAGAAGGCGTACGCGGAGGGCCTGCGCGCCATGTACCTCTACACCGCCGCGCATCAGAACGCCGATGTCGCCGAGCTGGTGTCCGGTGCCGACGCCGAGCTGGCTGAGCGGGTGAACGACCTGCTGCTGCCGATCGTCAAGGGCGTCGGCTCCGAGCGGGCCTATGAGCTGCTCACCGAGAGCCTGCAGACCCTCGGTGGTTCCGGCTACCTGCAGGACTACCCGATCGAGCAGTACATCCGCGATGCCAAGATCGACACCCTCTACGAGGGCACCACGGCAATCCAGGCGCAGGACTTCTTCTTCCGGAAGATCGCCCGCGACCGTGGGGTGGCGCTCGCACACGTGGCCGGTCAGGTGCGCCAGTTCATCGACAGCGCCGCGGGCAACGGCCGCCTCAAGACCGAACGGGCGCTGCTCGAGACCGCGCTCAGCGAAGTGCAGGAGATGGCGGGGATCCTGACCGGATACCTGATGGCCTCCCAGCAGCAGCCGACCGAGCTGTACAAGGTGGGTCTCGGCTCGGTGCGCTTCCTGTACGCCGTCGGCGACCTGCTCATCGCCTGGCGCCTCCTGGCGCAGGCGGAGGTGGCGCTGGCCGCATTGGACGGCGACGCGCAGGCCAAGGACCGGTCGTTCTATCGGGGCAAGGTCGCGGTGGCGTCGTTCTTCGCCAAGAACGTCCTGCCGCACCTGGCCGCGACGAAGGTGGTCCTCGAGACGATCGACAACGAGATCATGGAGCTGGAGGAAGAGGCGTTCTAGCGGTGCAGGCGGGGCTCTGAGGGAACCGAACGGGCCCCGGCTGCGTCTGTACTCCTGACAGGAGTATTCGGCGGGGGGAGTCGCGGTGGGGGAGCGTTTCGAACTGGACGTGGCGGCGTTGCGAACCGTCACGGCGGGGTTCCTCACCTCCGCGGCAGCGCTGGACGCGGCGGTGACGGCGCTGCGGAGCCGTGACGAACGGCTCGCCGGTCCCGTGCTGGCCTGGGCGGAGGCGACGAGGTCGAACGCCAACCGGCTGGAGCGGACGACGACCGAGTACGTGCGGCAGGAGCGGGAGAACGCCGAGACCGTCGGCGGGGCGGACAGGTGAACGCGGCCGGGTCGGACGAGCTGGCGTACTTCGCCCGGTTCCTGCCGCGGCTGGGGGCCGTGACCGAGCCTGCGATCGACTACGACCAGCTCAGCGAGCGGTACTTCGGTGGCACCGTGAGTGATCTCGCGGCGCTGCGCGCGGATGCGGACGTGGTCGGGGCGGCGGTCGACACGATGTGGGCGCAGTGTGACGCTCAGCAGCAGCTGATCCTCGGCCTCGCGGCTGGGTGGGAGGGCGCCGCGGCCGATTCGGCGCGGGCGGCCCTCGTCGCCGACCTCGATCGCGCCCGCGCGAGCACCGAGGCCATGGCGGCCGTGCACGATGCACTGCTCGCGGCCGCCGATGTCATCGCGGCGGTGGTCGCCGCGAACGCCACCGTGATGAGCGAACTCGACGCCACACAGATCGGTGGGCGTACCCCGGCGGAGGTCGACCTGATGATCGCGCTCGCGCGGCTCGAGCCCGGCGACCACGCGTGGGGGCTGTTGCGGCAGGCGTCGGGGCTGTTCGCCGAGCTGACCCCGATGATCCCGTCCGTGGTGCGCCCTGGCGCCCTGGTCGGCGACCGGCTTCTCGACGTCGCCGTCGACCTCGCCTCGACGTGGTTGAGCGAGGTGTTCGTGCCGCACGTGCACGCGCAGCTCGCAGGCGTGCTCGAGCTGTGCGACGCGACGGCGAGGGCGATCGACAGCGCGCACCGGTTGGTCTCGGACGCAATGGAACTCGCCGGTTCCGATCCGGACGGATTCGGTCCGGTCGACCGGGTGGCCGAGCCCGTCGCAGCAATCAGCCCGTCGGCTCCCGCTCAGTCGCCCGTCGCGCCGGTGGCGGCCGCCGAACCGGCGGTGACGATGGTCGTCGTCGAGACCGCCGAGGGCCAGACCCTGCAGCTGGTGCGGGACGGCGAGCCGAGGACCTACCGTGTCGAGATCGGTACCGATGGTGGTACCTATGTGAATGCGATTCGCGGGCACACGAATCCGCGCCGCTCACGGAACCGCCGGAACCTGCGTCCCCCGATCTCACCGCCGACCAGGGGGATCGCCCAGTGCCCGAATCTCCGGTGCCCGAATCCCCGGTTCCGGTGATGCCGCCCGCCCCGACGCAGCGGCAGGCCCGCGACGGCGGGTCGAAGGCCCACACCCGGACCGTCGACGAGCAACCGGCCGACCCGGCACCGGAATCGGGGGCCGAACTGGCCGAGGCCGGTCCGCTGTGAGGAACCGGCTCACGGCAGAGTCGGTGCTGGCCGAGCATTCCGCCGCGCTCGACCGGATCCGGGTCGGCATCGCGGACGCGAACCTCGCCGCCGAGGCACGCTCGCGTCAATTGTGTTCCGCGGCAGTGGACTCACCGGCCGCGGAGACGGAGCAGGCCGACGGCTACCCGGTGAGCTGGCTCGTCTGATCGGCGGCCGGCTCGACTGCAAGGGAGCCGGGGAGCTGGGCGCCGGGCAGCGCGAACTGCTCGTACCGGGTCTCGCCGAGCAGGTGATAGAGCAGGTATCCGGTCAGCAGCGCGCGGGTCGTCTTCTGCGTCCGGCGCTCTGATCCGCCGAGTCCGAGGGCGCCGAGCAGCCTGCGGCCCTCGGCGAGTCCGCTGGCGGATCCGCCGTCGACCGTCCGAAGGATCGCCTGACCTCCCCATGCCTCGGCGATCGAGCGGGCATTGCAGTTCAGCGAATCGATGTCCTCGTCGCCCGCGATGATCAGCCCGGGACAGGCGAGGGCTGCGGCGGATTTCTCGGCCGACGGCGAGGTCGGTGCCGGGAACAGTGCGGCGACGGCAGCGGCCGGGCCGTGCTGGGCGGCCGCGATCACCGCCGCGCCCGCCCCCATGCCGTGGCCTGCGTAGGCGACCCGGGTCGGGTCGACGCTGATCTTCCCGGGGCCGAGACGCACGCCCGCACAGATGTCGACCGCGGTCCGCAGGTCCGCGGCGAGGCCGAGGTGCGAGGGGACCGGGGTGCGCTGGGTGGCGGGTGCGGCCACGACCAGGCCCCAGGACGCGAGGTGGGTGAGGGTCTGGGCGTACCTGTCGACGCCGGTCATCCAGCCGTGTGCGAACGCGACCGCGGGAAGCGAGAAGCCTTCCGCCGGTGTGTACACCACACCGGGCTGGCCCGCGAGGGAGAGGTCGCCGCGCAGCACCTTGTGCGGACCGCGCTTAGATAGCTGAGAGGCCAGGGTCTTCGGAGTCGGCGCCACGAGGATGACCGTATCCGATCGAGAACCACGAGGGAGAAGCGACAAGTGTTTGGCATTCCGGTACCGCTGCCCCGCGATCTGCCGCGCGCGTTCGAGAACGTGCTCGCCCGGCTCGGGTCGAACGGGCTCGCGGACCTGCGGCCGACACCGTCGGAGGTCGTCGACTCGAACGACGAGCGCACGATCCGTCGGTTCCGCTCCGCCGACAGTCCGGCGACGGGCGCGCCCCTGCTGTTGGTGACACCGCTGGCGGCCACCTCCGTCGCCTTCGACCTGCGTCGCGGTTGCAGCGTCGTCGAGTACCTGATGGAAACCGGCCGCGACGTGTACGTCGTGGACTACGGCCCGGTGAACTTCCAGGACAGGAGCCGCGGCTTCGAGCACTGGGTGGACGATGTGATCCCCGATGCGGTGCAGGTGGTCAGTGACGATGCAGGCGGCGCGCTGGTGCACCTCGCGGGCTGGTCGCTTGGCGGGATCTTCGCGGTCTATGCGGCCGCGGCACATCCGGAGCTGCCGTTGGCCTCGCTGACCCCGATCGCCAGCCCCTTCGACCTGCGGCAGGTTCCGTTGTTCGCGACCCTGCGTCCGCTGGACCGGCTGTTCGGGCCCTATACGATCGCGCCCCTTTACAGGGCGCTCGGCACCATCCCGGCCCCGCTGACCAGCCTCGGCTTCAAGGCGGCGAGCATCGACAAGTACATGACCAGGCCGTTCACCATCCTCGCCAACCTCGACGACAGGGACCACCTCGAGCAGCTCGAGGCGGTGGACCGCTTCATGAACAGCATGTATGCGTACCCGGGTCGCACATTCGGCCAGCTCTATCACGTGGTGATGCGGTCGAACGAGTTCGCGACCGGCCACATGGAGATCGGTGGCCGCCGGGTGAGTCTGAGCAACATCGACATACCGACCATGGTCATCGCGGGCGCGGGCGACGGGCTCGCGCCCGTGAAGGCCGTCCACCACCTGACCGACCTGCTCACCGGGTCGCTGTCGGTCCGGTTCGGTGCGTTCCCGGGCGGGCACCTCGGCGTGCTCACGGGCCGCGCCGCCCGCGAGACGATGTGGCCCGCACTCGCCGACTTCCTGGCCAGCTCCGAGCCGGATATCACAGCACAATAACTGCCGGTTGCGCATGGAAATCTGAATGTCGCAAAAGCATCACGATCGGGGGTTCCGGTCTGTTTGAATTCGCGGGAATCCCCGACTATCCGGACGGTGCACCTTGCGCAGAGCAGCATATTGTCTCGCACTCTCGTTCCTGTTTCTCCTGGTCGCCGGTCCCACGCCTGCCGTAGCGCAACCGGGTCCCTCGGTGCTGGGGGTGGGGGAGTATCCGCGCCTGGTTCGGCTCAAGCAATCGGGCACGATCCTGGCGTCGATGACCAGCCGCGATGCGCAGGGTTACTTCTCGCCGATCCTCGAGAGCACCGACGACGGCGCCAGCTTCCATCCGATCGGCGCGGTCCGTGACCCCGAGGCCAACTCGGGGCTGTGCTGCAGCACCCTCTACGAGGTGCCGCAGCAGACAGGCCTGCTGCCGCCGGGAACGCTGCTGTGGGCGGGCACGGTCGGGTACGAGGCGGGCCGCGACCGGCGGATCGCGATCAAGGTGTGGGCGAGCTGGAACGGCGGCCGGGACTGGGTGCCGCTCGGCGTCGCGGCCCGGTCCCCGAACCACGAGGGCGTCTGGGAGCCCGAGTTCGTCGTCGATGCGGCGGGCACCCTGTGGCTGTACTACGCCGACGAGACCGAGATGCCCCGGCACTCGCAGGTGCTGAGCAGGGTGTCCTCCGTCAACGGCCTGGACTGGGTGGACAAGCAGGTGATCCTCGCGCGTGATCCGCAGCGCGTGCGTCCCGGCATGGCCGTGGTGACCCGGCTGGCCGACGGACGGTTCGCCTCGACCTACGAGATGTGCAACTTCGGGGCCGAGTACTGCAGCCCGTACGTCAAGGTCTCGCACGACGGTGTCAACTGGGGCGCGACGACCGACCCGGGGGTCCGGGTGACCACCGCCGACGGCAGCTACTTCCAGCACTCGCCGTACCTGCAGTCCGTGCCGGGCGGGCCCAACGGCACCCGACTGGTGCTCGGCGGCCAGACCTACGTCGGCAAGGACGGCAAGCCGTCGGCGAAGAACGGCAGGGTCCTGCTCGCCAACGACAACTTCGGGGCGGGCAACTGGTTCGAGATCCCGGCGCCGGTGGCGGCGCCGAGCGCGAAGAACAAGACCTGTGCGAACTACAGCTCTCCGCTGCTGCCGGTCGCGGGCGGGTCCAGGGTTCTGCAGGTGGCCGTCGAACTGCACAACGGGGTGTGCACGGCGTTGTTCGGCACCGGTCCGGTCGCACCGTGACCCAGGTCACCCGCCGCCCGCGCCCTCCCGGTCGGCAGGGGTTCGACAGCCCAGTACCCTGGTGACCCATGTGCGGAATCGTGGGATACGTCGGCCACCGCCAGGCGCTGGACGTCGTGGTGGAGGCGCTGCGCCGGATGGAGTATCGCGGCTACGACTCGGCAGGCATCGCCGTCCTCGACGGTGCGGGCGGCGTCGCGATCGAGCGTAAGGCGGGCAGGCTGGCCAACCTCGAGGCCGAGCTCGCGGAGACCGGCACCGAGCGCTTCGTCGGCACCACCGGCATGGGCCACACCCGCTGGGCGACGCACGGCAGGCCGACCGACCGCAACGCGCACCCGCACCGGGATTCCGGGGGCAAGGTCGCGGTCGTGCACAACGGCATCATCGAGAACTTCGCGCCGCTGCGTGCCGAGCTCGAGAACGACGGCGTCGAGTTCGCCTCCGACACCGACACCGAGGTGGCGGTGCACCTGGTTTCGCGGGCCTACGCCTCCGGCGACACCGCCGGCGACTTCGTGGAGAGCGCCAGGTCGGTGATCCGCCGCCTCGAGGGCGCGTTCACCCTGGTGTTCACGCACGCCGACCACCCGGACACCATCGTCGCGGCCCGCCGGTCCACCCCGCTCGTGATCGGCGTCGGCGAGGGCGAGACCTTCCTCGGATCCGATGTCGCGGCGTTCATCGAGCACACCCGCGACGCGGTCGAGCTCGGTCAGGACCAGGTCGTCGTCATCACCGCCGACGGCTACACGGTGACCGACTTCGACGGGAACGAGGACGTCCCCACGCGTCCGTTCCGGATCGACTGGGACCTCGCCGCCGCGGAAAAGGGCGGCCACGACTACTTCATGCTCAAGGAGATCCAGGAGCAGCCGGCGGCGGTCGCGGACACCCTGCTCGGGCACTTCGACGCAGGTCGCATCGTGCTCGACGAGCAGCGGCTCTCCGATCAGGAGCTCCGCGACGTGGACAAGGTGTTCGTGGTGGCCTGCGGCAGCGCCTACCACTCCGGCCTGCTCGCCAAGTACGCGATCGAGCACTGGACCAGGCTGCCGGTGGAGGTGGAGCTGGCCAGCGAATTCCGTTACCGCGACCCGGTTCTCGACCGTTCGACGCTCGTCGTCGCGATCTCTCAGTCCGGTGAGACCGCGGACACCCTCGAGGCGGTGCGGCACGCGAAGGACCAGAAGGCGCGGGTGCTCGCGGTGTGCAACACCAACGGGTCCCAGATCCCGCGCGAGGCCGACGCCGTCCTCTACACCCGGGCGGGACCGGAGATCGGTGTCGCGTCCACCAAGGCCTTCCTGGCCCAGGTGACCGCGAACTATCTGGTGGGGCTGGCGCTGGCGCAGGCGCGCGGCACCAAGTACCCGGACGAGGTGGCCAGGGAGTACCGCGACCTCGAGGCCATGCCGGAGCTGGTCGCGCGCGTGCTGCAGACGGTCGAACCGGTCCGGGCGCTGGCGCGGGAACTGGCGCACTCGCCGACCGTGCTGTTCCTCGGACGCCACGTCGGGTACCCGGTGGCGCTCGAGGGTGCGCTCAAGCTCAAGGAGCTCGCGTACATCCACGCCGAGGGATTCGCCGCGGGCGAGCTCAAGCACGGGCCGATCGCGCTGATCGAAGAGGGCCTTCCGGTCATCGTCGTGATGCCGTCGCCGAAGGGTCGCGCTGTCCTGCACTCGAAGCTGGTCTCCAACATCCAGGAGATCAAGGCGCGCGGCGCGCGGACCATCGTGATCGCGGAGGAGGGCGACGAGGCGGTGCGCGCGCACGCCGACCACCTCATCGAGATCCCGGCGGCGCCGAGCCTGCTGCAGCCGCTGCTGTCCACCGTGCCGTTGCAGGTGTTCGCTGCCGAGGTCGCGCAGACCCGCGGTTACGACGTGGACAAGCCGCGCAACCTGGCGAAGTCGGTCACCGTCGAATAGTTCACCGAGGTGAGGGGCGCCGTCATCGCACGATGACGGTGCCGCTCATCTGCGGGTGCAGGGTGCACTCGTAGGGGTAGGTGCCCTGCCTCATGAACGTGTGGCTGAATTCGCCCTCGGACATCGTCTCGCTTGCGAAGTTGTCCTGCGAGGTCGCCCGCGAGGTCGCGGTGACGTTGTGCTCCACGCCCTCGTCATTGAACTCCCAGGTGACGGTGTCACCCATGAGGATTCGGGCGGTCGTAGGCCAGAAGGCATAGTTGTTGATCTCGACCGTCTTGGTCCGCGCCTGCGCCGGACCAGCTGTTCCCGCGAGAACCGACGCGACCAGAAGTCCCGTTGCGATGGTGGCGCCGAGTGCGCGCATGGATAAAGGGTAGCCCCGAAAGACTGCCGTGGCGATACGGTGATTCGATGCGCGACTACTTCACGGCCGACCAGGTGCGGGCCGCGGAGGCCCCGCTGCTCGCCGCGCTTCCCGACGGCGCCCTGATGCGCCGCGCCGCATACGGACTGGCCGCCGTGGTGGCGTCGGAACTACGTTCGCGCACCGGAGGTGTGGCGGGCAGGCGAGTGACCCTGCTGGTCGGCTCAGGAGACAACGGCGGGGACGCGCTGTGGTCGGGGGCGATGCTGCGTAGGCGCGGGGTCGCGGTCCTGGCGGTCCTGCTCGATCCCGTCCGGGTCCACGCCGCGGGGCTGGCGGCGTTGCGGGCCGTCGGCGGGCGGGTCGCGGTGGGCGCCGAAGCGGATCTCGGCGACCCCGACCTGGTGGTCGACGGCATCGTGGGGATCTCGGGCCGGGGGCCGTTGCGGCCGCCTGCCGCCGCCCTGGTGGCCAGGATCGGCGTGCCGATCGTCGCGGTGGACCTGCCGAGTGGGGTCGATCCCGACACCGGGGTCACGGCGGGGCCCGCCGTGGCGGCCTCGGTCACGGTCGCATTCGGGGCGCTCAAGCCCGTGCACGCCCTCGCGGCCGCGCACTGCGGCCGGGTGGAACTCGTCGACATCGGCCTCGACCTCCCTGACGCCTCGGTCCGGACACCGACCGCGGCCGAGATCGGCGCTCGCTGGCCGATGCCGGGGCCCGCGGACGACAAGTACAGCCAGGGCGTTGTCGGGGTGATCGCGGGCAGCGCACGCTATCCCGGTGCGGGCGTGCTGTGCGCGGGAGCGGCGGTCACCGCCACGTCCGGCATGGTGCGGTATGCGGGAACCGCTGCGCCCCAGGTTCTCTCACGCTGGCCGGAGGTTGTCGCGGTGGAGGGGTTCGGTGCCGCCGGCCGGGTGCAGGCCTGGGTGGTCGGCCCGGGGATGGGCGTCGACGAGGAGGCGCTGACGGTGCTGCGCGCGGTCCTCGGCACCGACCTGCCGGTGCTGGTGGACGCCGACGCCCTCACGCTGGTGGCCGAGGAACCCGGGCTCGTCGCGGGCCGGTCGGCGCCGACGTTGCTGACCCCGCATGCGGGGGAGTTCGCCCGGCTCACCGGGCGCGATCCCGCCGCCGACCGGGTGGCGGCGACCCGAGACCTCGCGGCCGAGTGGGGGACCGGCGTGCTGCTCAAGGGGCGGTGCACGGTGGTGGCAGATCCGGACGGATCGGTCCTGCTCAACGAGGCCGGTGGCTCCGCGGCCGCGACGGCAGGCGCAGGGGACGTGTTGGCGGGCGTCATCGGTGCCCTCATGTCGACCGGACTGGCGCCGCTCACCGCCGCGGCGATGGGCGCCCGCGCGCACTCGCTGGCCGCCAATCTGGCCGCGGGGCAGGGCTCGGGCACGGCCGCCCCCATCTCGGCCGATGCGCTGCTATCGCAGGTCAGGGCCGCGGTGAGGGTGCTTCGTGCCCAAGCGGTGCCCTAAATGTGACCTCGTTAGTGATGGAAATCATTTGGCCTTTCGGCGGTCAATGGCAGGATCGTGGATCGTGACCTCCGACTTGTCCGTATGGGACGATCTGCGTATGACTTCCGCGGTTGGCCCGTCCGCGCCGCAAGCGGAAGCGCTGATCGATCTCGATGCGATCGCCCACAACGTCCGTCTGCTGTGTGAACACGCGGGCGACGCCGCGGTGATGGCCGTGGTCAAGGCCGACGCCTACAACCACGGGGCGGCAGCGGTGGCGCGCACGGCGCTCGCGTCGGGGGCCGCCGAGCTGGGGGTCACCACGGTCGGCGAGGCCATGGAACTGCGGGCCGCGGGCATCGACGCACCGATCCTGTCCTGGCTGCACACTCCCGACACGGACTTCACCGCCGCGATCGCAGCAGACATCGAACTGAGCGTCTCCTCGCCCCGACACCTGAGATCGGTGGTCGCGGCGTCCCGCGCGCTCGGGTCCACGGCGACCGTCTCCCTCAAGGTCGACACGGGCCTGGGGCGCAACGGTGTCTCGCCGTTCGAACTCGAGGACACCCTCCACGATCTGGCCAGGGCGGAGGCCGAGGGTGCGGTGCGGCTGCGCGGGATGTTCTCGCACCTGGCGCACGCCGACCAGCCGCACCATCCGGTGATCGACACCCAGGCGGCCCGCCTCGAGCAGGCCGTGGCCGCGGCCAGGCGGGTGGGACTGCGTCCGGAGCTGGTGCACCTGGCGAACTCGGCCGCCGTCCTCACCCGGCCGGACCTGCGTTTCGACATGGTCCGCCCCGGAATCGCGATCTACGGGCTCTCGCCGGTGCCGGAACTCGGCGGGTTCGGACTGCGGCCCGCCATGACACTGCGGGCGCGGGTGGCGCTGGTGAAGAAGATCGCCGCGGGCGAGGGCGTGTCCTACGGGCACACCTGGATCGCGCCCCGCGACACCACGGTCGCCCTGCTGCCGGTCGGCTACGCCGACGGCATCCCGCGTGCCCTCGGTGGCCGCTTCGAGGTGCAGATCGGTGGTCGGCGCCACCCGCAGATCGGCCGGGTGTGTATGGACCAGGTGGTGGTGGACCTCGGACCGGATCCCGCGGGGATCGCGGAGGGCGACGTGGCCGTGCTGTTCGGCAGCGGCGACGACGGCGAACCGGTGGCCCAGGACTGGGCCGACGTTCTCGACACCATCCACTACGAAGTGGTGACCGGGGTTCGGGGGCGAATCGTCCGGGGCTTCACCGGCAGGGAGGGCCTGCGATGAATCCGTTCGGGAAGGCGGGCCTCGTCGGCGGCGCTGTCAGCGCCGCCGCGCTCGGCGCGCTGGCGGGGGTCACCGTCGGGCACCGTCCGGCCGCCCGCCGCGGTGGCAGACGAGACCGGTACGCCAAGGAGGACTTCCGGTTGATGAGCGCCGACCGCGCCAGCATCGTCGCGGCCGAGGACGGCACGGCGCTCGCGGTCCGGGAGGTCGGTCCCGCGGATGCCCCCGTCACGGTGGTCTTCGTGCACGGCTACTGCCTGCGGATGGAGTCCTGGCATTTTCAGCGGCGCCAGCTCGAGAAGCGTTGGGGCAAGGCGGTTCGGATGGTCTTCTTCGATCAGCGCGGGCACGGCCGGTCCGGGGTCTCTGCGCCCGCGAGCTGCACCATCGGTCAGCTGGGCCGGGATCTCGATGTGATCCTCCAGGCCGTCGCGCCAAGGGGTCCCGTGGTGCTCGTCGGACACTCGATGGGCGGCATGACGATCCTGGCGCTGGCAAGGCAGGTGCCGGAGTTGTTCGGTACCAAGGTGATCGGGGTCGGTCTCATCTCCACCGCGGCCGAGGGTCTGAACAAGACCGGGCTGAGCAGGAACCTGCAGAACCCCGTGATCGACGCGTTCCGGCTCGCGGTTCGCACCTCGCCGGGCCTGGTCCAGTTCGGGCGCGGCGCCGCGCGCATGCTGATCTCCCCGATCCTGCGCTCCGCCTCGTACGGAACCGATGTCAGCCCATCGCTGATGCGGTTCTCCGAGTGGATGCTCAACCAGACGTCGGTGACCACGATCGTGAACTTCCTCAAGTCCCTTGAGTTGCACGACGAGTCGGCGGCGCTGCCGGTCATCGCCGAGCTGCCGTCGCTGGTGCTCTGCGGGGATGCGGACATGATCCTGCCGTTCTCCCAGTCCGAGGCGATGGCGGCCGAGCTGCCGGAGTCCGAGCTGGTGCGGGTGGTCGGCGGCGGGCACCTGGTGCAGCTCGAGTTCCCGATCCGGGTGACGGATGCGATCGACCGACTTGTCGGCCGCTCCATTGCCGAGCAGGGCGATTCCGAACGGACGGTTGTCGGTGGCTGACCACGATCCCCGCACGATCCACCTGCCGACGACCGAGGACACCGAGGCGTTCGGCAGGCGCCTCGCCCTCGAGCTGAACGCGGGCGACCTGGTGGTGCTCGACGGCCCGCTCGGCGCGGGTAAGACCGCGCTCTCGAGGGGAATCGCGGCCGGGCTCGGCGTGCAGGGCCGGGTCAGCTCGCCGACGTTCATCATCGCCCGCGAGCACCGCGCGGGCGGCGAGCGTCCCGGCGGCGGTGAGCCGGTGGCGATGGTGCACGTCGACGCGTACCGGCTCGGCATCGGTGCCGATCCGGGACAGACCTTCGACGAGCTGGACGCCCTGGACCTGGACACGGACCTCGCGGGTGCCGTCGTGGTGGTCGAGTGGGGCGAGGGCGTCGTCGAGCATCTGGCCGAGCGGCATCTGCTGGTGCGGTTGCGGCGCGAACCGGAGTCGGACGTGCGCACGGCGCAATGGGCCTGGGTCTCCTAGGTATCCTCGGTAATCGTGCTCGTACTCGCGGTCGATACCGCCACGCCTGCCGTAACAGCCGGGGTGGTGCGCCTTGAGGGCGACACCCCACGAACCCTGGCGACCCGGATCACGGTCAACGCGCGGGCCCACGCGGAGGTGCTGACCCCGCACATCCTCGAATGCCTCGCCGAGGCAGACCTCGCCCCGACGGATCTCGACGCCGTCGTGGTCGGGTGTGGCCCCGGCCCCTTCACCGGCCTCCGGGTCGGCATGGCCACGGCCGCCGCGTTCGGAGATGCCCTCGGGATTCCCGTGCACGGTGTCTGCAGCCTGGACGCGATCGCGATCGAGGCCGCGCTCGGACGGGATCTGCTGGTGGTCACCGACGCCCGCCGCCGCGAGGTGTACTGGGCGCGCTACAGCGGCGGTGCCCGCGTGCAGGGCCCGGAGGTGAACAAGCCCGCGGACCTGGAGCCGACTCCTTCCCAGGCGATCGCGGGATCGGCCGGACACGTCGACCTGTTCGACCTGCCAGTCGAGCCGGTCGAGACCCCGTCGCCGGGGGGCCTGGTCGCGGTGGCCGCCGCAGCGCTGCGTTCCGGCGCGGAGCCCGCGCCGTTGGTGCCGCTGTACCTGCGTCGCCCCGACGCGGTCGCCATCGCGGACCGGAAGAAATGACCGCGCGGATCGTCGGGATGACCGCGGCCGACGCAACCCGCTGCGAGGAGCTGGAGACGGTGCTGTTCCCCGGGGACAGCCCGTGGAGCGCGGAGGCCTTTCGGTCGGAGCTGACCGGGCCACACAACCGCTACTTCGTCGCCCGCGACGAGTCCGCCGCGTTGCTCGGCTACGCGGGGATCGCGCTGCTCGGCCGCGGGGCCGACGCCGAATCCGAGGTGCACACCATCGGGGTCGATCCCGCTCACCAGCGACGGGGTCTCGGCGCGCAACTGCTCGACGCGCTACTGCGCGAGGCAGATGAACACGGCGGTCCGGTGTTCCTCGAGGTCCGCACGGACAACGAGCCCGCGATCGCCCTTTACCGGGGAACGGGTTTCGAGATCGTCGGGACCCGAAGGAACTACTACCAGCCCAGCGGCGCCGACGCGTACACCATGCGCAGGCCCGCCGCCCGGGTCGAGGGGCAGCTGTCATGATCGTGATGGGGATCGAGAGCTCGTGCGACGAAACGGGTGTCGGCATCGTCAAGTGGCACGGGGACGGCACCTGCGAGCTCCTCGCCGACGAGGTGGCATCGAGCGTCGACCAGCACGCCCGCTACGGAGGCGTGGTGCCGGAGGTCGCCTCGCGCGCCCACCTCGAGGCGATCGTCCCGACCATGCGGCGGGCCCTCGCGCAGGCGGGGATCGCCAAGCCGGACGCGCTCGCGGTGACCATCGGACCGGGCCTGGCGGGGGCGCTGCTGGTCGGCGCGGCCGCAGCGAAGGCCTACGCCGCGGCCTGGGATGTCCCGTTCTATGCGTTGAACCACCTCGGCGGGCACGTCGCGGTGGACACCCTCGAACACGGCCCGATGCCGCCCTGCGTTGCGCTGCTGGTCTCCGGCGGGCACACCCACCTGCTGCATGTCGAGGATCTGGCGCGGCCGATCGTCGAGCTCGGCACCACGGTGGACGACGCCGCGGGCGAGGCGTTCGACAAGGTGGCTCGGCTGCTCGGACTCGGATTCCCCGGCGGCCCGGCGCTGGATGCGGCGGCGCAGGAAGGGGATCCGCGTGCCATCGCGTTTCCTCGCGGCATGACCGGACCGCGCGACGCCCGCTACGACTTCTCGTTCTCCGGGCTCAAGACGGCGGTCGCGCGTTTCGTGGAGTCGAAGGAGAGGGCGGGGGAGGAGCTCCCGATCCCCGACATCGCGGCGTCCTTCCAGGAGGCGGTGGCCGACGTGCTCACCATGAAGGCGGTGCGGGCGGCGACCGACGTCGGCGTCGACACCCTGGTGCTCGGCGGCGGGGCGACCGCGAACTCACGCATCCGTTCGCTCGCCGAGGAGCGTTGCGCCGCGGCCGGTTTGACCCTTCGCATCCCCAAGCCGCGTTTGTGCACCGACAATGGGGTGATGATCGCCGCGTTGGGAGCACACGTCATCGCCGGGGGCGCCACGCCGTCGCCGTTGACGGTCGCCACGGATCCGGGTCTCTCGGTGACCGTCAGCCAGTCACGGACGGCGAGCGATGGCAGATGAGACGTTCGAGAACCTGCCGAAGGAGCAGCGGCGCAGCCTGATCCGACGCGCAGCCTTCCGACCGCTCCTGAGTGCGGCCGCATTGGTGTTCGTGTACTTCGTCATCCCGATGGAGAACCTGGAGTCTGCCTCCGCGATCGGCGGGCTGGTGCTGGGGCTGATTTTCGTCGGTGGGCTCTTCGCCTGGCAGATCAGGAAGATCGTGCGTGCGGAGCATCCGGGGCTGCAGGCGATTGCGGGCCTCGGGCTAATGCTGCCGGGGTACCTGCTCGCGTTCGCGACGCTGTACCACCTGATGTCCGTGTCGGCGCCGGGGAACTTCAACGAGCCGCTGACGAAGGTCGATTCGCTGTACTTCACGCTGGTCTGTTTCTCGACCGTCGGGTTCGGGGACATCGCCGCGACCACCGAGGTCTCGCGGGCCATCGTCACGGCGCAGATCGTGGGGAACCTGTTCCTGATCGCGGTCGGTGTCCGCATCATCACGGCCGCGGTGCGGTTGGGACAGCGTCGCAAGGGCGCAGCGACGTGAGCGCGGGCGTCAGGCCCTGACGGGGGCGGACAATTCCAGCAGGGTCAGCCCGGTCGGCGCCTGGAGCAGGTCGTCGACCGTGACCCCGTCCAGCGAGTCGTAGAACGCGATCTGGGCGCGGCGCAGTGCGCTACGGAGGCGGCAGCCGCTGCGCAGTGGGCACGGATGGTCGCCCTCGCAGTTCACGACCTCCTCGTCACCCTCGAGGGCGCGGGCGAGCGTGCCCACCGAGGTGTGCCGGCCCGCCTCGGTGATCGTGAGCCCGCCGCCCCGACCGCGGCGGGCTTCGACCATGCCGAGTTCGCGTAGCCGGACAACGACCTTGGCCGTGTGCGTGTACGGAATCGACATCTGATCCGCCACCTGACTTGTCGTCAGGCCACCGCCTCCAGGGGAGGCGGCAAGGCGCATCACCACGCGCAGCCCAAGGTCGGTGAAACGCGTCAGCTGCACGTTCCGACCGTATGATACTTGCATCTGAGATGCAACATAACCGTCACGCCCGCGGCGAGACCAGCACCAGTTCGGTGTTGTGATCGACGGATCCGCCCATCAACTTCGGGTCGGCGTGGATGTCGTTGAAGGACAACTCGCGATACAGCGAGGCCAGGCCCTGCTGGCTGAAGTCCCCGTGCCGGACCTCGTACGGACTGTCCGATTCGACCAGCGTGGTCAGCAGCGAGAGCGTGCCATCGGTGTTGTCGACAACCTCGATCAGTCGCGCATGCTGCGGGAAGTCGATGTGCGAGGCGGTGTTGATCTCCCAGAAGCCCTGTGCGGCAGTGGCACCCGGGTGCGCCGTGATCTTGTTCTCGTGGGTGTGTCCGTTCACCCAGGCGAGCACGTTCGGGAAGCGGTGCAGCAGATCCAGCAGCTCGGGGCCGGAGTGGCGGCGCTCGCCCGGGTTCTCGGGGTCGGGCACCAGGTTGTCCATCGAGCCGCTGGTGTGGTGGCTGAACAGCAGGAAGTACGTGTCCTGCCGGGACTGCGTCACCGGGCGGCCGCCCGCGTCGAAGAAGCGGCTGCTGCCGGCCTGCAGGGTCTGCTCGATCCAGCGGAACTGGGCCTCGCCGAGGGAGCCCTCGACGAACCCGGCGCGGTTGGTGGAGTCCATGCTGATCCCGACCACCCCCGGCGCGATCTCGAACGAGTAGTAGCCGATGCCGGTCTCACCCGCGTCGGGGGCGAAGCCGTGGCCGACCGGACCGGGGCCTGCGTTCCTCGGGTCGAGGTGGGCGGCGATGTACTGCCGAGGGGTGAACGGTGCACGGTTGGCGTCGGGCGTGACGATGCGCGGCGGGGTGGTGACCGCGGCGAGGATGCTCGGCAGTGCCGCCGGGTCCGAGCTGGCGGCGCTGCCGATCGCGCGGGCCTGCTCGGAATCGGGTGTCTCGATCTTGATCGAGCCGGTGTACATGGCCTCGAGCGGTGCGATTCCGCTGGGGATGGTGCCCTGGATCGAGTCGTCGTGGTTGCCGAACACGCTGTACCAGGGTGTGCGCAGGCCCGGGCTCGTGACGGGCGTGAGGGCCGCGGCGCCGAGCAGTCCGGGCAGTTCCGGGAAGCCGGCCTTCTTGTAGATGTCGCGGATCGGTGACTCGGGGTTCCAGTACAGGTCCGCCCCGGAGTTCTGCACGCCCTCATAGCGATCCGCGGCACCGGTGTTCGGGATGAAGGTGCCGCCGTTGAGCGCGGTCAGCAGCCAGCCGAGCTCCGCGTGCTCCTTGTTGTCGGTGTTGTCGCCTGTGGTCACCACGGCGTCGAACGCGCGGCGGGTGTGCGGGCCGCCGGGCAGCGAGTTGATCCGCGAGACGAGCGAGACCAGGCCCTGCGTGGTGAGCGTCTCGTGCGGTCGGAACGCCGACCCGTTGAGCGGATGCACGTACTCGAATCGCATGGGGGACTGGGCGTCGACGATGTGCAGGTCGGTCAGCTGCACCACGGACGCGAGGGCCGTCCTGCGCTCCTCGCGACCCGACCGTGCCTCGGCGAGCTCGCCCCGCACGATCATCTGCCACCCGGGGCCCGCGGTGAGCGACCGGTAGCCGGATCCGCCGACGGGAGTCGCGACGGCCTCGAGCGTGGTCCCTGCGAAGGAGGCAGGCAGCGGGTCGGCCGCGGCGTACCAGGTACCCCACGGCGCCCTTCCGAATGCGCCGGCCCCGAGGGTTCCCGCGGCTCCGAGTCCGGCCAGTCCGATGAATGCGCGCCTGCTGATGTTTGCCACGGCGACGACTCTAGGTCACCTGTCGTACATCTTGGATTCACGCCGCCTCAATCGGACATCGGCCTGCGGCCGCGCGGTCGATCGGTCACCCCGACGTGAGGGTCGGCCCTTCCGGTGATGTGGATCCCCGCCCGCGAGCGAGCCGAACGGTGACGGTGGCGGTGGAGAGGACACGGCGAGCTCCGGTTCCTGTACCCGCCGACCTTGAGCGCTGGCACTCGCATGTATAGAGTGCTAGTTGGCGCTGACCGAGCCTCGGCACCCGCGACGACGGGGCTCGAGTGAGATGCCGCAAGCTAACGAACAAACCATCACGTCCTGGGAACAGCCCTGGACGCATAAACCCCTGAAAGTGGAGGGCTCATCGTGGCGAGCGTGAACATCAAGCCGCTCGAGGACAAGATCCTCGTCCAGGCCAACGAGGCCGAGACGACGACTGCCTCAGGCCTGGTCATCCCCGACACGGCCAAGGAGAAGCCCCAGGAGGGCACCGTCGTCGCCGTCGGCGAAGGTCGCGTGACCGACAAGGGAAACCGCATCCCGGTCGACGTCAAGGAAGGCGACACCGTCATCTACAGCAAGTACGGCGGAACCGAGATCAAGTACGCCGGCCAGGAGTACCTGATCCTCTCGGCACGTGACGTGCTGGCTGTCATCTCCAAGTAAGCCACTTGCGAACCGCCCCGGCGTCCCAACTCATGGACCCGGGGCGGATCGCGTTGACGGACCCTCCCAATCCAGGAGTTGCTGAGCAATATGTCCAAGGAAATCCAGTTCAACGAGACCGCGCGCCGGGCTCTCGAGCGCGGCGTCGACACGTTGGCGGACGCGGTCAAGGTCACCCTCGGCCCCCGCGGTCGGCACGTGGTGCTCGCCAAGGCGTTCGGCGGCCCCACGGTCACCAACGACGGCGTCAGCATTGCTCGCGAGATCGATCTCGAGAACCCGTTCGAGAACCTCGGCGCACAGCTCGTCAAGAGCGTCGCCACCAAGACCAACGATGTCGCGGGTGA
Source organism: Rhodococcus sp. NPDC055112 (assembly GCF_053607505.1). NCBI lineage: Bacteria > Bacillati > Actinomycetota > Actinomycetes > Mycobacteriales > Nocardiaceae > Rhodococcus > Rhodococcus sp. NPDC055112. The sequence goes on along the minus strand of NZ_JBSGTR010000007.1, from coordinate 2,557 downwards.
CGGCACCACCACCGCCACCGTGCTCGCCCAGGCGCTGATCCACGGCGGCATGAAGAATGTCGCTGCCGGCGCCAACCCGATCGCACTCGGTGTGGGGATCAGCCAGGCAGCAGATGCCGTGTCGGAGGCTCTCATCGCCGCCGCCACCCCCGTCGTGGGAAAGGAGGCGATCGCTCAGGTCGCCACCGTCTCCTCGCGCGACGAGGAGATCGGTGAGCTGGTCGGCGAGGCGATGACGCGGGTCGGCGTCGACGGCGTCGTCACCGTCGAGGAGTCCTCGACGCTGCAGACCGAGCTCGTCGTCACCGAGGGCGTGCAGTTCGACAAGGGCTACCTCTCGCCGTACTTCGTCACCGACATCGATGCGCAGCAGGCGATCTTCGAAGATGCGCTGATCCTGCTCTTCCGCGAGAAGATCAGCTCGCTGCCCGACTTCCTGCCGCTGCTCGAGAAGGTAGCCGAGGCGGGCAAGCCGCTGCTGATCATCGCCGAGGACGTCGAGGGCGAGGTGCTCTCCACCCTGGTGGTGAACTCCATCCGCAAGACGATCAAGGCCGTCGCGGTGAAGGCGCCGTTCTTCGGTGACCGGCGCAAGGCGTTCCTCGACGACCTCGCGGTCGTCACCGCGGGCACGGTCATCAACACCGATGTTGGCCTGACCCTCAAGGAGGCCGGGCTGGAGCTGCTCGGCAGCGCCCGTCGGGTCGTCGTCACCAAGGACGAGACGACCATCGTCGACGGCGCGGGCACCGAGGCGGACATCGAGGCCCGTGTCGGTCAGCTGCGTCGCGAGATCGAGAACAGCGACTCCGACTGGGACCGTGAGAAGCTCGAGGAGCGCCTCGCCAAGCTGTCCGGTGGCGTCGCGGTGATCAAGGTCGGCGCCGCCACGGAGACCGAGCTCAAGGAGCGTAAGTTCCGGGTCGAGGACGCGGTCAACGCGGCCAAGGCCGCGGTCGAGGAGGGCATCGTGCCCGGCGGCGGCTCCGCGCTGGTGCAGGCGGGCCAGACGCTCGGCGCGCTGGCCGCATCGCTCTCCGGCGACGAGGCGACCGGCGTCGAGGTCGTGCGCGCAGCGCTGTCGGCCCCGCTGTTCTGGATCGCCACCAACGCGGGCGTCGACGGCTCGGTCGTGGTCAGCAAGGTCGCCGAGGCGCCCAAGGGCCACGGCTTCAACGCCGCCACCCTCACCTACGGCGACCTGCTCGCCGACGGTGTGGTGGATCCCGTGAAGGTGACCCGCTCCGCGGTCGTCAACGCGGCGTCGGTCGCCCGCATGGTGCTCACCACCGAGGCCACGGTCGTCGAGAAGCCGGTCGAGGCCGTCGAGGCGGATCACGGCCACGGTCACAGCCACTAGCTCCACCGTCACCCACGGGTGACAACACGCCAGGCCCGGACGGATCTGGCGGTTCACACGGTCGTCGCAACACTCTCGACTGAGAGGTTGCGACGACCGTGTCGTTTTTCTGGGATGTGCCTCAGCACCGGGCACCGATCGAAGCCACTGTCACCGAGACCGGTGTGGTCGCGCGTGCCAGGTCGGTGTGAACGTACGGACCCCCAGGGGTTGGCGCGACGGAATCCGGAGCGCGGGACCGGGCAGGATCCACACCAATGGTCTTCTGCGTCAGTACTTCCCGAAGGGCACCGACCTGAGTGTCTCTGGTCCCGAAGTCCTCGAGCACGTCGCTCGCCAACTCAACACCCGTCCATGCACAACGCTCGACTGGGATACCCCAGCCGAGCGTCTGCGTGATCTGCCAGCCCGCTAGTTGGTGCGGATCTTCAGGCCGGGGTTGTCTGCGAGGATCGAGTTGATCGGCTGCGCCCACACCCGCGAGGAGCCATTGCACTCCCCGACCGCGCCGGAGCTCGTGATGCCCAGCGCCTTGGTGCCGGTCACGATGGGGCCACCGCTGTCACCACGTATCGTGCAAAGCTTCGAGACGAAGGCGTTGGGCACCGTTAGCTCACCGTTGTCCAAGTTCATGTTGATGTTGGTGATTTTGCCGCAGATGAAGTGGGTCATCATGCCGGACTTGCACACCGGCGCCCCGACCACGGGATCTGCGGTGCCGGTGATCGGCAGCGGGTCCCCGCCGTAGGTATTGATGAAGTTGTTCTTGAAACGGTGGGCGGCGGTGTCGCTGATCTTGATCACCGTGTAGTCGCCGCCATCGACGACCGACTTTTCGAAGATGCCGAGGCGAAAGCGGTCACTGTCGGACACATCCGAGTCGCCCGGGTGTGCGGGGTCCGGGTCACAGTGTCCGGCGGAGATGTTCACCGCGTTGCCGTCACCGTCGGTGCCGTTGAAACCGAACGAGCAGAACCAGTTGCCGGCGTCGTAGCCGGTGCCACCCGTGATGGCGTCGGGGGCCGGCGTGGGCTTGGTGGTGGTGGGCGCGGTCGTTGTGACGGTGACCTGCTGGGTGGTGGTGGATCCGGTGACGCCGTCGCGGCCGGAGAAGGTGGCCTTCATGGTCACCTTGCCTGCGGTCTTGGGTGGGGTCCACTGCTTGGTGGCGGTGCCGTCGGCGCCGACCGGCACCAC